>NZ_BMPF01000001.1:900000-1126846 GCF_014647455.2 Halarchaeum grantii
GAGGGGGAAGGCGGCGCCGCGCTCGCGGCCGCTCCGGCGCTTCACGAACGAGGCGAGGATGTCGCCGAGCATCGCGCCGAACGGGAGCGCGAGCGCGACGGCGAGCGGGAACGCCGGGAGCGCGACGCCGGTCGCGCCCGCGAGCGCGGGCCGGGCGACGTTGAGCGCGCCCGCGAGCGCGGCGCCCGCGAGTGTGCCGACGAGCGTGCCGCGCCACGTCTTCCCGTCGCCGAGGAGCCGCTTCCCGTCGCGCCACGTCCGTCCGCCGTCGATGGGTCGGCCGCCGCCCGCGAGGACCGCCGCGTTGTTCGGGACGTAGGCGGGGAGCATCGTCCAGAACGCGACGGCGACGGCCGTGACTGCGTCCATGCCTCTCGGGACTGGTGCCGGGCGCTTAACGACTGGGTATCGCCGGCGGCAGTAGTTAAGGCGCTCCCGGCGGAATCGGGTGACGTGATCCCGCCCATCGCGTCGCGGTTCGTCGCCGGTGAGACGGCCGCGGAAGCCCTCGAGCACGTCGAGTCGCTGAACGACCGGAACGTCTCGGCCATCCTGAACCTGCTCGGCGAACACTACCACGAGCGCGCGCCGGCGGACGCGGACGCGGAGACGTATCGGACGCTCGTCTCCGACATCACGGACGCGAACGTCGACGCCTGCCTCTCGGTGAAGCCATCGCAGATCGGCCTCGGGGTCGGCCCGGACGTCTTCGAGGAGAACCTCGGGCGCATCGTCGAGGCCGCCGCCGCCGAGGACGTCTTCGTCTGGGTGGACATGGAGGACCACGGGACGACGGACGCGACGCTGGACGCCTACGAGCGCTACGCGCGCGAGTACGACGGCGGCGTCGGCGTCTGCGTGCAGGCGAACCTGCGGCGGACGGGCGAGGACCTCGCGCGCCTCGCCGACGTCCCGGGGAAGGTCCGCCTCGTGAAGGGCGCGTACGACGAGCCCGGCGAGGTCGCCTACCGGAACAAGGCGGACGTGAACGAGCGCTACCGACAGCACCTCGAGTTCCTCTTCCGGGAGTTCGATTCGGGCGTCGCGGTCGGCAGTCACGACCCCGCGATGATCGAGTACGCACGGGAGCTCCACGCGGAGCACGGGACGCCCTTCGAGTTCCAGATGCTCATGGGCGTCCGCGAGGACGCGCAGTTCGACCTCGCCGGCGAATACGACGTCTACCAGTACGTCCCCTACGGCGGGAAGTGGTTCCAGTACTTCTCCCGGCGGATGACCGAGCGCCGCGAGAACCTCCTGTTCGGGCTGCGCGCGATCCTCGGTCGCTGACCCGCCTCGAGTAACCCTTATCTGCGCGCCGGCTAACCACTATCACAATGAGCACGTGGAAGCGGGACGCGGCGAGCGGCCTCATCGTCGTCGTTCCGGTACTCGTCACGCTCTACCTCATCTACTGGGTGTTCGCGAAGATAGCCGTTCTCGCGCTCGCCGCCACGCAGCTCCAGAACCCGTATCTGGCGGTGGTGCTGTCGCTGCTCGTCTTCGTGCTCGTCATCTTCGCCATCGGCTACCTGATGCGGACGGCGCTCGGGACGTTCCTCGAAGGCCAACTCGACGACGCGATGAACAGCCTCCCGGGGCTCAGGATCATCTACAACGCGTCGAAGATGGCGATCGAGACGGCGCTGAGCGGCACGGAGGAGTTCCAGAAACCCGTGAAGGTCGAGGCGTGGGAGGGCATGCGGATGACGGCGTTTCGGACGGGGCAGCGGGCACCGGACGGCCGCGAGCTGCTCTTCATCCCGACGTCGCCGAACATCACGTCGGGCTTCGTCGTCGAAGTCGACTCCGAGGACATCATCGAGACCGGCGAGTCGGCCGAGGACGCCCTGACGCGCGTTCTCTCCGCCGGGTTCGGGAGCAGCGAGGAGGAGGACCTCGGGAGGTACATCGATTCGGCGGACGGCGACTCGGCGGACGAGAAGGGGGAGTCGCGGTGACGGCGGTGACGGCCGCGACGTGAGGTCGTAGGGCTTTATCCGGCGGGGACCAGAATCACCGACTCGATGGACGCTTGGCTGTGGGTGCTCGCCGCCATACTGCTGGTGTGGGCGCTCGTTACGACCCTCGACCGGAACGACGTGCTCCCCGAGTACGTCGGCACGATGGGGCCGATGGTGACCGTGCACACGAAGCGCGGGCGCGCGCTGCTGAACTGGCTCGCACGGCCGACGCGCGCGTGGCGGGCGTGGGGGAACCTCGGCCTCGGCGCGGCGCTGATGGTCGGCCTCGGGATGTTCGCGTTCCTCGTCGCGAGCGCCGCGAGCATCGTCCAGAACCCGCCGGCGGCGACGTCGGCGGTCTCACAGCCACGGAACATCCTCGTCATCCCGGGCGTGAACGACTTCCTCCCGCTGGACGTCGCGCCCGAAATCGTCCTCGGCCTCCTCATCGGCATGATCGTCCACGAAGGCGGCCACGGCATCATGTGTCGCGTCGAGGACATCGACATCTCCTCGATGGGCGTCGTCCTCCTCGCGGTCATCCCGATGGGCGCGTTCGTCGAACCGGACGAGGAGAGCCAGCAGCGCGCCGACCGCGGCGGGAAAGCCCGGATGTTCGCGGCGGGCGTGACGAACAACTTCCTCCTGACCGCGCTCGTCTTCCTCTGTCTGTTCGGCCCCGTCGCGGGCGCGATCTCGGTCGCGCCCGGCGCCGCCGTCGGGAGCGCGCTCACCGCGTCGCCGGCCTCGCAGGCCGACATCGGGCAGGGCGACCGCATCGTCGCCGTCGGGAACCAGAGCGTCGCGAACAACACCGAGTTCGAGGCGACGCTGTCGGCGCTCGAAGACCGGCGCGTGGCCGTCGAGCTCGCGTCGGGGGAGACGGCGACGGTGAACCGCTCGCTCCTGGTGCGCGCGGCGCCGACGGCGGGACCGTTCGCGTCCGTCTCCATCAACACGACCGTGACGGCGGTGAACGGGACGCCCGTCTACACGCGCGCGGGCTTCGAACGCCTCGCCGCGAACCACACGATGGCGTCGCTCACCCTCCTGAACCGCACGTCGGGCGAGACGCGGACGGTATCGGGACCGCTCGGCGCGCTCGCCATCGTCCAGCCCGACGGCCCGGCCGCACGGAGCGGCGTCCCGAGCGGTGACCCCGTCGTCATCACGCGCCTCGACGGCGAGCGAGTCGTCGACTACGACGACGTGAGCGCGGCGCTCGCGGACACGGACGCCGGCGAGGACGTCGACGTGACCGCGTACGCGAACGGGTCGTTCGAGAACTACACCGTCACGCTCGGCGAGAGCCCGAACTCCGAGGTGGGCTACCTCGGCATCCTTGGGACGTACGGCACCTCGGGTATCTCCTTCACGGACTTCGGCGTCCACCTCTACGAGGCGGGGACGTACCTCTCGTACGTGAGCGGTGAGACGGCCGGCGGCGGCATCGCCGGCTTCGTGCGCGCCGTCGCGGCGACGCTCTTCCTCCCGTTCATCAGCGTCATCGACCCCGGGCTCACCTACAACTTCGCGGGCTTCTACGGCTGGAACCTCAACTTCTTCGCCGTCGAGGGCCCGCTCGCCGCGCTCGGCGGCGGCGCATTCTTGCTCGCGAACGCCCTCTTCTGGACCGGCTGGATCAACCTCAACCTCGCGTTCTTCAACTGCATCCCGGCGTTCCCGCTGGACGGCGGCCACCTCCTGCGGACGAGCGCGGAAGCCGTCGTCTCCCGCCTCCCCATCGAGGAGAAACGCGCGGCCGTCCGCGCGATCACCACGGGCATCGGGCTCATCATGGGCGTCAGCCTCGTGCTGCTCGTCTTCGGCCCGCAGCTGCTCGGGTAGGCTCAGGCGCGACTGGAAAAGCCCTTGGGGGCGCCGACCGAACTCTCGGCTATGGTTGAAGCCCCCGAGACGGCGGAGGGCTGGTACGCCCTGCACGACTTCCGGACCATCGATTGGGACGCGTGGCGCGACGCCCCCGAGCGCGAGCGCGAGCGGGCACTGGAGGAGGCCGCGGCCTTCCTCGAGCACCGCGAGGCGCTCGCGCGGAGCGACGAGGGCGACTCCGCGACGTTCAGCGTGCTCGGCCACGAGGCCGACCTCCTGTTCGTCCACTTCCGCCCGACGCTCGACGAACTGAACCGGATCGAACGCTCCTTCGAGGGGACGGCGTTCGCCGAGTACACCGAGCGCAGTTACTCCTACGTCTCCGTCACGGAGGTGTCGGGCTACGTGAGCGACGACTACTTCGAGGACCCGGAGAGCGTCGACGACGGCCTGCGCCGCTACATCGAGGGGAAGCTCACCCCGGAGATCCCCGAGGACACCTACGTCTCCTTCTACCCGATGAGCAAGCGCCGCCGGCCCGAGCAGAACTGGTACGACCTCTCCTTCGAGGAGCGCGCCGACCTCATGGCGGGCCACGGCGACCTCGGCCGCGAGTACGCCGGAAAGATCTCGCAGGTCATCGCCTCCTCCGTCGGCCTCGACGACTGGGAGTGGGGCGTGACGCTCTTCGGCGACGACCCGACGGACATCAAGGACATCGTCTACGAGATGCGCTTCGACGAGGCCTCCTCGAAGTACGGCGAGTTCGGCTCCTTCTACGTCGGCCGGCGCTTCCCGCCCGCGGACCTCCCGGCGTTCATGGCCGGCGAGTCCGTCCCCGTCCCCGAGGACGAACGCGAGCACGGTGACGAGCACGCACACGGCCACGGCGAGGACACCCACCACGACGGCCACGTACACGGCCACACCGAGGACGCCGAGGGCGAGGACGGCGGCGAGGCGTCGCTCCGCGAGGAGCTCGCGGACCTCGACGTCTACGCCGGCCAGCCGCACGGCGAGGACGTCTACGCCGTCGGCCTCTACTCCGAGGCCGACGTCGACGAACTCGAGGACGCCGTCGACGAACTCGCGGAGAGCTTCGACCACTACGACACACACGACGGCACGGTCGTCTACGCGCCCGTCGACGGCGACGGACCCGCCGCCGTCGTCTCCCTCTGGGAGACTCAGAGCGCCGCCGACACCGCCGCCGGCTTCCTCTCCGACCTCCCCGGCATCACGGAGCGCGTCGGCGACGCCGACGCCGGCTGGGGGACGATGGGGATGTTCTACACCGTCAAGCCCGAGCACCGCGAGGACTTCGTCGAGAAGTTCGACGCCGTCGGCGACGCGCTCGCCGGCCAGGACGGCCACCGCGAGACGCGCCTCCTTCAGGAGACCGAGGACGAGAACGCCTTCTTCATCGACTCGCGCTGGGAGTCGAAGGACGACGCGATGGCGTTCTTCCGCTCGGACGCCTTCCGCGACACCGTCCAGTGGGGCCGCGACGTCCTCGCGGATCGCCCGCGTCACGTCTTTTTGGCCTGACCGTCTCGCCGTAGACGCACTTGCTTCGTGCCGGGCGTCGCCCCCGCTCGGCCCGACCCCCTGCCTTCCGGTGGAAAACACGGTACCGCATCGGGGAAGCCGCCCCGAGGGTCACTTTCACTCCGGTCTCGGCTGGCGGGTCAGTCCGCCAGCAGGCCGGCGTCGCGGAGGTCGTCGCCGTCGACGCTCGTCCGGTAGTCCTCGTGGGCCATCCCGTCGAAGCGCTCGACGCCGAAGTTCTCCGCGTAGAGGTCGGCGACGCGCGCCTGCTCGTCCTCGCTGAGGCGGGGCGTCTCGGGGGTCGCGCTCCACTCCTCGATGTCCGCCTTCGAGCGGAACGTCGGCGTCACCGACGCCACCTCCTCAGTGGAGAGGAGCCACTGGATGGCCGCCTGTCCCATCGTGCGCTCGCCGTCGCGCTCGAGGAAGCGCAGCGCCTCCACCTTCTCCCACCCCGTCTCGTACCACTCGTCCGGGCGGAAGCCCCGATGGTCGCCCGCCTCCAGTTCGGTCTCCGGGGTGACCTGCTCGTTCAGCAGGCCCGAGGAGTGCGGGACGCGCGGGATGAGGCTCGTCGAGGAGTCGTGCTCGCGGACGTGCTCGAGGAAATGCTGGTGGACGTCCTGCTCGAGGAGGTTCCCGACGTACTGGACGCCGTCGAACTCCCGCTCGATGGCGAACTCGCCCTCGGCGAGCCAGCCGATGGACGGGCCGAGCGCGAGACCGATGGCGCCCACCGCGCCCCCCTCGCGGAGTTCGTCCAGCAACTCGAGGACGTCCGGCGTCAGCTCCTCGACGTTCGCGTTGTGGAGCTGGAGGTAGTCCACGTAGTCCGTTCCGAGCCGCTCCAGCGAGCGCTCGACGGCGTCGCGGAGGTAGTCGGCGTCCATCTCCTTTGGGAGTTCGCCGTGGCCGGCCTGCGGGTTGTTGTAGAAGTCGTAGCCGACCTTCGTCGCGACCACCAGCTCGTCGTGCTCGGCGAGCACCTCCCCCACGAGTTCCTCCGAGCGGCCGTGGCCGTAGACGTCGCCCGTGTCGAAGTACGTGATGCCCTGCTCGACGGCGTACTCCATCATCTCGACGGCGTCGGACTCGTCGCGGTCACCCCACCAGTCGGTGCCGACGGTCCACGCGCCGAACCCGACTTCGCTGACCTCGATACCGGAGTCCCCGAGTTCGCGATAGCGCATACGCGACGATTGGGGCGAGCGACACTTAGCGGGTACGGTTCCGCCGGCGACTCCCCGGTTCGTCCGCGAAACCCGCAGACGCTCGCCGCGACGTCAGCCCTTTTGTCCGCGCCGGCCGTCCACACCAGTATGCTCGAACTCTACCAGTCCGAAGGCTGCCCGCACTGCGAGAAAGTTCGCCGGAAGCTCAGCGAACTCGGCGTCTCCTACGTCATCCACAACCCCCGCCTCCCCGGCGGCATGGGCGGCGACGTCACCAACGAGGTCACCCACGAGGAACTCACCGCCGGCGGCGAGGACCAGATCCCCTACCTCGTCGACACCGAGCGCGAAGTCACGATGTACGAGAGCGACGACATCGTCGAGTACCTCGACGAGCACTACGCGTAGCGCGGCGGTTTCCGGTTTTCTCGCGAGGGCGTCGACGCCGAGACGCGACGCTCCTCGGTCAGCCGTACGCAGGAGAAGTGCACCGGCCGGGAATTGAACCCGGGCTATGAGCTTGGGAAGCTCATGTCCTACCACTAGACCACCGGTGCACTGCGCTTCGCTTGTGCACCGTGACTCACAAACCCTTCGGGTTTGTTCACCACCGGTGCGCTCGTTTCACTCACCCACCGTGCATCGCGGAACGCCGTCCCGCTCAACACCGGTGCGCTCGCTTCGCTCGTGGTTAATCCGCTCTCCCACTTGAACGTAGCGTTTCGGGAGTGGACGACCGTCCACCTTCGGGCGGGCGGCGAGTGGGTTTTAGTCGCGTGCGGGCGAAGCGCCGACGATGACGGATATCGACCCACTGGACCTGCGTTTCTCGGCGGACGAACTCGCGGACGTGCGCGACCGCATCGAGTCGTTCATCGAGGAGCGACTCGACGCCGCAGGCGCGGAGCGGGCCGTTCTCGGCCTCTCCGGCGGCGTCGACTCGACGACGACGGCCTATCTCGCCGTGGAGGCGCTCGGTCGGGAGAACGTCCACGGCCTCGTGATGCCGGGCGAGGTGAGCGACGCGGACAACATGAGCGACGCCGAGCGCGTCGCCGAGGAGCTCGGAATCGAGTACGACGTCTTCGAGATCAACCCGATCGTCGAGGAGTTCCTGAACGCCGTCCCCGAAGCGGAGGGCGAGAAGATCGCCGTCGGGAACGCGCGCGCTCGGACGCGCGCCGTGCTGAACTACCTCGTCGCGAACCACGAGAGCGGGCTCGTGCTCGGGACGGGGAACCGCACGGAGGCCGCGATCGGCTACTTCACGAAGTACGGCGACGGCGCGGTGGACTGCCACCCGCTCGGGAACCTCTACAAGCAGCAGGTCCGCCAGCTCGCCGCCGACCTCGGTGCCGCCGAGGAGCTCGTGGAGAAGACGCCAACGGCCGGGCTCTGGGCGGGCCAGACCGACGAGGAGGAGATCGGCATGGGCTACGACACGCTCGACGCGATCATCGCGCTCACGGTCGACGGGCAGGTCCCGCCGGAGGCGACCGCCGACATCGCGGAGACGACCCTCGCGAACGTCGAGCACGTCCGCGACCTCCACGCGCGAAGCGAGCACAAGCGCCACGTGCCGCCCGCGCCCGAGTCGACGTTCTGAGCGCGACTCGCGGATGCCGCCGGGGCGACGTGTGAGCGCGCGTCGGCGCTTTCCAAAGGTCTTTGCCGCTCGCCGGGCTACATTCGGCTAATGGAAGAGGCCGACCGGGCCCGCGCCGCCGCGCGCGAGGCAGTTCGGGACGTCGAACCCGCCGACCTCCGCGCCGCCATCGACGAGCGACTCGCGGAGGGCTCCGTCGTTCCGGGCGTGCTCGTTCTCCTGAGCGCACGCGCGGTCCCGGGACAGGCCGAGGCGGACGGCCTCGCCGACCGCACGGCCGGCGTCCAACTCGTCTACGAGGGGCTCGCGCTCACGCGCGAACTCGTCGAATCGGAGCCGTGGCTGGTGAGCGACGCCTCCGACCAGCCAGCCGACCTCGACGTCCTCGCGGCGGACGTCCTCGTCGCGCGCGGCTTTCGCCTGCTCGCGCGCACCGACGCGGCCGACGCCGCCGTCCACACCGTCCGCGAGTTCGGCCGCGAGCGCACCGACGCGGCCGACGGCGTCGAGTCGTCCGCGCGGAGCCTCGAAGCGTCCGTCTTCGACCTCGCGGTCGTCGCGGGCGCGACGGCGACCGGCGCCGAGCCGCCGCGCGCGCTCCGCCAGTACGCGGTCGGCCTCGCGGACTCGTGGGGGACGCCACCGCTCGGCAATCCGGCGGACGTCCTCCCGGAGACCATCGAGGACGTCCTCGCGCGCGTCGCCGGCGCGCCCGCCGCCGACGGCGACGCCGTCCGCCCCTCGGCGACCGACCACTGACGTCGCCGGCGCGAGTCCAGTCCCGTCGGGCGGTTCGCGCGACGCATCCGAATCGAAACCCCTAAAGTCGGAACCGAACTACGAAAGAGTGCCTGCCTGGGTAGCTTAGCGGTAAAGCGCGTCCTTGGTAAGGACGAGAGCGCGGGTTCAAATCCCGCCCTAGGCTCTTCTCACGACGACACGCTCGACGAGAAGTCGATGCTGTCGCGAAGTAGACAGAAAGACGCGTCGCTCACCGGTCGGAACGCGAGAACGGGGAGGGGAATAGAGCGCGTCGAGCGGATGGGAACGTGTGGAACGCGCTCAGCCGAGTGGAGTGTCCCGATACACCTAAAGCTTCGTCAGACGGCAGTCAGGGGAAGGACTACGGCGGGCGCGCGCCACCGCGATGTATGCACGGAACTGGTGTGCCGCTCGTGACGCCGTTCGACGACGCGGGTACCGTGGATCACGGTGCGCTCCGCGAGCTCACGGACTGGGTGACGGGGCGCGGCGTCGATTTCGTGGTGCCGTGCGGGTCGAACAGCGAGTCGGAGCTGTTGACGCTCGAGGAGCGCGCGGCGGTCGTCGAGACGGTGGCGGAGGCCGCGCCGGCCGAGACGCCGGTGCTCGCGGGGACGGGCCATCCGGGGCTGGTGGAGACGCGCGAGCAGACGCGGCGCGCGGCGGCGGCGGGCGCGGACGCGGCGCTCGTCGTCTCGCCGTACTACTACAAGCACGCGGAGGCGTCGATCGGCGCGTACTATCGCGAGGTCGCGGACGACGCGGCCCTCCCGGTCTACCTCTACAACGTCCCGAAGTACACGGGCGTCACGCTCTCGCCGGCGCTCGTCGCGGACCTCGCCGGGCACGCGAACGTGGCGGGGCTGAAGGACTCGGGGGGCGACCTGGAGACGCTGCTGCGGTTCGTGGAGTCGACGCCGGACGACTTCGCGGTGTTCGCGGGGAGCGGCGGGACGTACGCACACGCGCTGGAGGCGGGCGCGGACGGCGGGATTCTCGCGTTCGCGAACGTCCTCCCGGAGCGCGCGGCCGAGGTGTATCGGCTCCACGAGGCGGGGAAGGACGCGGAGTCCCGGCAGGTGAACCGGCGGTGTGCGGCGGTGAACCGCGCGGTGACGAGCGAGCACGGCGTTCCGGGGCTGAAGGCGGCGATGCGTGCGCGCGACCTGCCGGCGGGTCGGGCGCGCAGTCCGCATCGGCCGGTGGCGTCCGATATCGAGACGTCGATTCAGTCGCTGGTCGCGGACGCGCTTCCCTAGCGCTCGGTCGGGGTGGCGCGCGTCGCGGTGGCCTTGAACGAGGCGACGACCGGGTGTCCGACCCGGAGGCCGAGGCGCTCGACGCTGTCGACGGTGAGGAGGGCGTCGAGCGCCGTGTCCGCGCCGACGTCGACGCGGACGCGGGCGACGGCGTCGCCGGATTCGACGCGCTCGACGGTCCCCTCGAAGCGGTTGCGCGCGCTCGTGGCGTCCGCCGACGGGGCGTCGTCGGGCGCGTGGAGCGTGACGGCGTCCGCGCGGACGGCGACGTCGACGGCGTCCGCGTCGGGGGG
Source organism: Halarchaeum grantii (assembly GCF_014647455.2). NCBI lineage: Archaea > Methanobacteriati > Methanobacteriota > Halobacteria > Halobacteriales > Halobacteriaceae > Halarchaeum > Halarchaeum grantii. The sequence goes on from NZ_BMPF01000001.1 coordinate 910,438, forward strand.
GACGAGCGCGCGAACGACACCGGCGTCGGTCTCGACGGTGCCGAGTTCGCCGTCGCGGTCGACGACGGTGCCGGAGAGGACGGCGACGGTGGTCTCGGCGATGGCGGCGTAGCCCGCTCGCAGGCGCTCGAAGCGCGCGAGGAGCGCGTACGCGTCCTCGGTGAGCGCGGTGCCGCCGCCGGAGGCGCCGCCGCGCGTGCGCTCCACGAGCGGGCCGAAGGCGGCCTCGAGGTCGTCGAGGCGGCCGTGGGCGCGCGAGTAGGAGCGCCCGAGGCGCTCGGCGGCGGCGTTCAGCGACCCGGTCGCGTCGATGGCGCGGAGGAGCGCGGCGTCACGAGCGCCGAACGCGACGTCGTCGGCGTGCAGTCGGGCGTCGAAGCCGGCGTCCATACGCTCCCTATCCGTCGGCCGAGCAAAACGGTTATGTCGCCGAGGAGGCATCGTTGTATCCATGTCGGAACAACGGTCGCGGCGGGCGTTCCTCGCGGCGGTCGGCGCGACGGGACTCGCGGGACTCGCCGGCTGTGGCGGGACGGGCGGTGACGGGGCGTCGGGGACGGAGGTGTCGAGCACCGGCGCGTCGAGCACCGAGCGCGCGGCGTCCGGCGCCGCCGACGCGCTGACCGTCTTCCACGCCGGCAGTCTCGGCGCGGCGTTCGACGACCTCGAAGCCGCGTACACGGCCGCGAACGACGTCTCGGTCACGCAGGAGTCCGGCGGCTCCGTGCGCTCCACGAAGAAGGTCACGCAGCCACCGCACCGGAGCGCGGACGTCCTCGCCGTCGCCGACTACCGCCTCCTCCGGGACGGGCTCCTCCCGGAGTACGGCGACTGGTACGCGCTCTTCGCGACGAACGCGATGACCGTCGCGTACACCGACGAGTCCGCGTACGCCGACGCGTTCACGCCCGAGAACTGGTGGAACGTCCTCGCGCGCGACGACGTGGCGGTCGGCCACTCCGACCCCGCCGTCGACCCGAACGGCTACCGCGCGCGCATGGCGATGGCGCTCGGCGCGACCCCCTTCGAGGGCGAGGCGCTCTACGACGACGCCGCCGCCGAGGCGATGCGCGAGAACGCGACGGTGCCCGCGAGCGACGAGGTCGACCTGCTCAGCCAGCTCCACTCCGGGAAACTCGACTACGCGTGGTCCTATCGCTCCTTCGGCGCGAGCCACGACGTCCGCACCATCGACCTCCAGCCCGAGGTCGACCTCTCGCGAGCGACGGAAGCGTACGCCGAGCACTACGCGACGGTCTCCGTCGACGCCGGCGGCACGACGTACACAGGCGGCCCCATCGCCTACGGCGTCACCGTCCCGAGCACCGCCGCACATCCCGACCGGGGCGCCGACTACGTCGCGTTCGCGCTCGGCGAGGGCGCGCGCGTCCTCCGCGAGAACGGCTTCGACGTCCTCGACACCGCCGTCGTCCCCGCCGCGCACGCCGACGCCGTCCCCGAGCCGGTGGCGGTGCACGCCGAGGCCCGCGAATCGCTCGGCCCGCTCGCGCTCTGAGCGATGCGCACGCCGACCCTCGACGCGCGCACGCTCGTCCTCGCCGTCGCCGGCGTCCAACTCGCCGCGTTCGCGGTCGCGAGCGCGCTCGGTCGCCCCACGCTCTACGTCGTCTTCGCCGTCGCGAGCGCCGGCGTCCTCGGAGCGAGCGCCGGTCGCGGCGCGTTCGGCGTCGTCGCCGCGCTCTGCGGGGGCACGCTCCTCGTCGCGCTCGCCTACCCGCTCGCGACGCTCGCGACGTTCACGACGCCGGGGGCCGTCCTCGACGCCCTCGCGCGCCCGGACGTCCAGCGGACGCTCTACGTCTCCGTCTACGCCCCGCTGCTCGCGACGCTCCTCGCGACCGTTCTGGGCGTTCCGCTCGCCCTCCTCCTCCGCCGGGGCTTCACCGGCCGCCCCGTGGTCGAGGCGCTCGTCGACCTCCCGCTCGTCGTCCCGCACAGCGTCGCCGGCCTCGCCGTGCTCCTCGCGTTCGGCGAGAGCGGCGCGTTCCCGACGCTCCCCGTCCTCGGCGCGATGCCCGGCCTCGTCCTCGCGCTCGCGTTCGTCGCCGCGCCCTACCTCGTGAACGGCGCGCGCGAGGGGTTCGAAGCCGTCGACCGCGACGCCGAACGCGCCGCGCGCTCGCTCGGCGCGTCGCGCTTCGAGACGTTCCGCCGCGTCACCGGCCCGCTCGCGGTTCGCGGGGTCCTCTCGGGCGCCGTCCTCTCGTGGGGCCGCGCCGTCTCCGAGTACGGCGCCGTCGCCGTCGTCGCCTACAACGTCACCGTCTTCTACCCGCCGGCGGGCGAGCGCGTGCAGGCGATGTTCGGCTCCGTCTTCGTCGTCCACGAACTCGACGTGAACTTCGAGTCCGCCGTGTCGGTCGCCGTCCTCCTCCTGCTCGTCTGCGTCGCCGTCTTCCTCGCCGTCCGCGCGCTCACCCGGGAGACCGGGAGGTGGACCTGAATGCTCCGCGTCGACCTCCGCGCGAGCGTCGGCGACGCCGGGAGCGCGTTCGACGTCGCCGCCGACCTCACCGTTCGGGACGGCGAGACGCTCTGCCTCCTCGGCCCCTCCGGGAGCGGGAAGACCGTCCTCCTCGAAGCGCTCGCGGGCTTCCGGGAGTACGCGGGCGGCGTCGAACTCGACGGCCGCAGCCTCGACGGCCGCCCGCCCGAGGATCGAGGCGTCGGCTTCGTCTTCCAGCAGTACGCGCTCTTCGAGCACCTGAGCGTCCGCGAGAACGTCGCGTTCGGCGCGAAGTACCACGACGACACCCGCGACCCGGACGCGCTCCTCGAACGCCTCGGCGTCGCCGACCTCGCGGACAGGGCGCCGGCGACGCTCTCCGGCGGCGAGAAACAGCGCGTCGCGCTCGCCCGCGCGCTCTGCGTCCGCCCCGACGCCTTCCTCCTCGACGAACCGCTCTCCGCGCTCGACGCGCCGACGCGCGAGCGCCTCCGCGCGGACCTCCTCACCCTCCTCGCCGACGAGACCGCCGTCTACGTCACGCACGACCGCACGACCGCGCGCGCCGTCGCCGACCGCGTCGCCGTCCTCCGGGACGGTCGCGTCGCGCACGTCGGCCCCACCGACGAGGTGTTCGAGCGCCCCGAGAGTCGCTTCGTCGCCGAGTTCACCGGTGCGAACGCCGTCGAGAGCGCGCGCCTCCCCGCCGGCCTCGACGCGCCCGACGGCCTGCTCGCCGTCCGCCCCGAGCACGTCACGCTCGATGCGGGCGGCGTCCCCGCGTCCGTCGAACGCGTCGTCCGCGAGGACGCCGTCTACCGCGTCACGCTCGACGTCGGCGACGCCGAACTCGTCGCCTACACCGCCGACCGGCCGCCCGCCGAGACGACCGTCGCCGTCGACGCCGCGCGCTGGCACCGCATCGCGTGAGCTATGACTTTATCCGCCGGACGGCCCTTCGAGCGCGTATGGAACGCTGGGCCGCCCTCTTCGAGCGCGCCGCCGACTACGACGTGACCGTCGCGGACGTCCGCGACGCGCTCGCCGAGCGCCGAGGTGACGACGATGCGTGAGGAGTTCGCGGACGCCCCCGACGTCTCGCGCGTCGTCGCGGACGCCGACGTCCTCGCCGCCGACCTCCTCGTCGGCGGTGACGCGCGCGACGCCCTCGACGCGATCCGCGCGCACTCCTGGATGACGCTCGTCGCGAGCGACCCCCTCCTCGACGACGCCGAAGCGCTGATCGCCGACCTTGCGGACGTCGGTCTCGCCGCCGACTGGCGCGAGAAGACGGCGGCGCTCGCCGAGCGCGTCGAGCACCCCGACGGCGACCACCCCGCGCTCGCGTCCGCCGCGCACGGGAACGCCGCGCACGTCCTCACGTTCGACGACCGCCTGCGGAACGCGAAGACGAACGCGAGCGTGAAGAAGTACGTCACGACGAGCTTCACCTCACCGGAAGGGTTCGCGCGCCTCTTCGACGCCGAGCGCCTCCACCCCGAAGTCGTCGGCGACGCCTACCCCGGCCCCGACCGCGACCCGCGCGCCTGACCCCCCGCACCGCACCCGCTACGCGCGCTCGGCGAGCCAGTCCGCGAGCTTCGCCAACGCGCGCCCGCGATGCGAGAGGTCGTTCTTCCGCTCCGTGCCCATCTCCGCGAACGTCTCGCCGTCGTGCTCGAAGATGGGGTCGTAGCCGAACCCCCCGTCGCCGCGCGGCGCGACGACCTCGCCCGGGATCTCGCCGTCGAAGGTCTCCACCGTCTCGCCGTCAGCGTACGCGACCGTACAACGGAACGCCGCCGAGCGGTCCGCGAGTGGTTCCGCGAGACGCCAGACGCGCTCGATGCCGAGCGTGTCCTCGACGTACGAGGAGTACGGCCCCGGGAACCCGTCGAGGTCGTCGATGAAGAGGCCGGCGTCGTCCACGATCACGGGGTCGTCGCCGCCCGCCGCCGCGAACGCCTCCTCGGCGCCGCGCGCCGCGATCTCCGCGAGGTCGTCGCTCTGGACCTCGGCGTAATCGTAGTCGTACTGCTCGACGTCGAAGAACTCGGCGAGGTACTCCGTCGCCTCCCGGACCTTCCCCGGGTTCGTCGTCACGAACTGCAGGCTCATGCCTGCGTCTGCGGCGCCGCGCGTAAAAGAGGATACGGAATACCGACCTCAGTCGTCGACGACGACTTCGACCGCCTCGTCGACGGCGGACTCCTCGCTCTCGCCCTGCTGTTGCTGCCAGAGGAGCGCGCCCGCGACGGCGAGCACGACCCACGCGCGCCAGTTCGCGAGGTTCAGCGTGTAGCCGACGCCGAACGGCTTCTCGACGAGCATCCCCTCACCCGGCTGCCAGTAGGCCTTCAGCATGTTCGAGACCGACGGGCGCTCGAAGTTGTACGGCACACCGAACAGTTCCCCGGACGCGGGTTTGTCGGACATACCGCGGGGTATGGAGGGCGGTGGGAAGAACCTTTCCGCTTTCCACGGGAGCGCGCCGCGTGCGACGCGGCGGACGCGCGTTCGGGCGAAAGCGCTATCCTTCGTTTGCGTGTGTATCGACCATGGCGGACGACGAGCCGATCACCGTGCTCTACGTGAACGACGACCCGCAGCTGCTGGAGCTGATCAGCACGCAGCTGTCTCGCGAAGCGGAGCGCGTCGACGTCCTCACCGCGGAATCGGCCGACGGCGGGCGAGCGCTCCTCGACGAGCGCGCCGTCGACTGCGTCCTCTCGGACTACCACCTCACCGAGGAGACCGGCCTCGCGCTCCTCCGCGACGTCCGCGCCGAGCGCCCCGAGATGCCGTTCATCCTCCTGACCGAGACCGGGGACGAGCGAGTGGCGAGCGAGAGCATCGAGGCCGGCGTCACCGACTACGTGATTCAGGAAGCCATCGGGAACCAGGCGCCGCTGCTCGCGCGGAAGATCGTCACCGCCGTCGAGCACCGGCGCACACAGCGGCGAGCCGAGCGGACCGACCGCCGACTGCGCGAAATCGTCTCCGTCACCGAGCAGGCGCTCTGGATGTTCGACGCCGACTGGTCGGAGCTCCGCTTCATCAACGAGCGCCACGAGACGCTGTTCGGCCAGTCGAGCGACGCCCTCCGAGCCGACCCGACGTCGTTCCTCGAGCGCGTCCACGAGGCCGACATCGAGCGCGTGACGACCGCGATGGAGCGCGCGTCCGACGGCGAACCGCAGGTCGTCGAGTACCGGGTCGAGAAGTCCGAGGCCGTCGAGCTGTGGGTCGAGTCGCGGTGTAAGCCCGTGCGCGACGACGACGGCACCGTCTCGGCCATCGTCGGCATCTCGCGGGACGTCACCGACCGGAAAGCCCACCAGCGCGAGCTCGTCCGGAAGGTCGACCAGCTCGAGGAGTTCGCGGGAACGGTCGCACACGACCTCCGGAACCCGCTGAACGTCGCGGACGGGAGCATCAGACTCGCCGCCGCGGAGCGCGAGGGGGAGAGCGAGCGCCTCGGGACGGCGCTCACCGCGCTCGAGCGCATGGACACGCTGATCGGCGAGCTCCTCGAGCGCGCACGCGAGGGCGAACGCGTCGGCGAGCGCCAGCGGGTCGAGTTCGCCGAACTCGTCACCGGGAGCTACCAGAACGTCCACGCGCCCGGGAGCTCGCTCGACGTCACCGCGAGCGTCCCCCTGCGCTGTGACCCCACGCGCGTGATGGAGGCCTTCGAGAACCTGATCCGGAACGCCGTCGAGCACGGCCCGAGCGACGTGACCGTCACGGCGGGCGTGCTCGACGAACGGCACGGCGTCTACATCGAGGACGACGGCCCCGGCATCCCCGAGGCGGAGCGCGAGCGCGTCTTCGAGAAGGGATACACGACCGCGAAAGGCGGGAGCGGCTTCGGGCTCGCCATCGTCGAGCGCATCGTGAGCAGCCACGGCTGGTCGATCGCCGTCCGCGACGGGACGGACGGCGGCACCCGCTTCGAAATCGTCGTCGGCGCGGGCTGAGACGCTGCGCCGCCGCTACTGGTAGCGCCCGCGCCCCTCGATCTCGCGCAGCTGCTCGAGGACACCGGGGTCGCCCGCCTCCCGATAGGCCGCCTCGGCGGCCGCGAGCAGCGGCTCGGGGTCGTCGGCCGTCCCCCGGATCGCGCCCTCGAAGACGTGGAGGTCCATCGCGTAGTCCTCCGCGTCGTCCGTGTAGTAGCCGAGACCGAAGTCGATGAGGTAGACGCGTCCGCCGTCGCGCGGCTCGCGTGTCGCGTCCGCTCCCGCTCGCTCTCCCCGCGACGCCTCCGGCCCGTCGGCGTCGCGTTGCTGCGCGTGTCGCGCGGCTCGCGGGTCGTGCCTCCCCGCTCGCTCGTCCCGCGTCCCGCTACGCGTGACGCGGGCGTTCCGCGTCGTCGGGTCGCCGTGCACGAAGCCCGCGTCGTGGAGCGCCGCGAGGTGCTCGGCGACCGCCGCGACGCGCCGCTCGCTCAGCGCGTCGCGTAAGTCCGCCTCGCCGACGCGCTCCAGTTCGAGCGTGCTCCCCGGGACGTCCACGTCGAAGACGACGGGCGTCGGCACGCCCGCGCGGCGCGCCTCCGAGAGCAGGCGAGCCTCGTGCGTCGTCCGCTCGCGGCGCAGGCGCGCGTCCAGCGCGTCGTGGCGGTACGCCTTCGGCCGACGCGTCTTCGTCACCGTCTCCGCGCCGACGTCCACCACCGCCTCCGCGCCCCGGACGTCCGTCGGCGCGCCCGCGCCCGCGAGCAGGACATCCTCGGCGTCGTCGCGCCACGTCACCGGCACCTCGTCCGGCCGGAAGTCCGGGTCGACCGCCGACGCCGCGACGTCGAGCGTGTCGCCCGCGCCGTACATCTTCGCGCCGAGCACCGCAATCATCCCCGCGTTGTCCCGGAGGAAGCGCGCCTCGGGCGCGTAGAACTCCGCGCCGCGCTGCTCGCACATCGCCGCGAGCATCTCCCGCAGGCGCGCGTTCTGCCCGACGCCGCCACCGAGGACGAGCTCGTCCCGCCCCGTCAGCGAGAGGGCGCGCTCCGCGACCTCCGTCAGCATCGCGAAGACCGTCTCCTGGAGACCACAGCAGACGTCCGCGACCGGCGTGCCGTCGTCGTACGCGTCCTTCGCGGCGCTCATGATGCCCGAGAAGGAGAAGTCCATCCCCTTCACGACGTACGGGAACTCGACGTAGTCGCCACGTTCCGCGTGCTCCTCGACCTTCGGGCCGCCCGGATGCGACCAGCCGACGTGGCGCGTGAACTTGTCGAGGGCGTTCCCCACCCCCGTGTCCATCGTCTCGCCGAGCACGCGATAGCGGCCGTTGTGATACCCCAAGACGTGCGCGTTCGCGCCCGACGCGTTCAGGCAGACCGGCGACTCGAAGCCCGAGCGATGCCGGCCGATCTCGAGGTGCGCCACCATGTGGTTCACACCGACGAGCGGCACGTCGAGGCTCTGTGCGAGCGCGCGCGCCGCCGACCCGACGATGCGCAGACACGGCCCGATGCCCGGGCCGCGCGCGAACGCCACCGCGTCGATCGGCCCCTCGGCGGTCTCCAGTGCGGCCGCGACGACGCGCGGGATCGCCTCGCGCATGTGCTCGGCGGCCTCGCGCGGATGAATGCCGCCGCTCTCCGGTTCGTACGCTTCCGACTCGATACTGACGGCATCACGTTCCGAGTCGAACACCGCGGCGCTCGCGCACCACGCCGTCCCCTCGATCCCGACGACGCGCATGAAAAGGAGGGAGTTACGCGCTCAGTTCCACTCGGTGTAGCCGCACTTCCCGCAGTGCTTGCGGTCCGAGTGCTCCGCGAGGAACGTGTCGCCACAGCGCGGACACTCCTCCTTCTCCAGCTCGCCCTCGTCGTTGTAGTAGTCCGAGCGGGGCATTATTCCTCAGCCTCCGCCTCGGCGGCCTCCGCGTCCGCGCTGATCTTGTTGCGGTCGAGCATGTGGTCCTGCTCGACGTCGATGGCGGCCTCCGGGGACTCGTAGACCTTCGCGTAGCCCACGGTCTTGCGCATCCCGAACTTCGTGTCGAGGCTCTGAATGACGACCTCGTCGCTGTCCTTGTCCAGCGTCGCCGCGAGCGAATCGCGGACGGAGAGGCGCGACGGCGTCGCTTCGTCGTGAACGATCTCGAACTGAACCTGCCGGCGGTGAAGGAGGGGATTGTCCTCCTCACTGAGGATGTCGATTTCCATGGTCAGTTGTCATTGACTAAGGCGTCGAACCGAGTAAAAGCATTACGAACGACCTTTTGCTGTGCGCCGGCGGAGCCGGCGCTGGCAAAAGCTCGACCAAAAGTACTGCACGACCCCTACGGGGCCGTTTGCACCTCGCCTGACGGCGAGCGAACCGGCGACCGTCCGGGTCCTGACGGACCGCTCGGTCGCCGGACGCTATCCCCGTGGGCTGTTCACTCGGCCGAACGCTTTTCCCGCGCTCCGCCGTCCCGTCGCGCATGCCCGCCACGGTGGTTCGATGAGCACGGCGTCGCTCCAACGCCTCGGCCTCGGCGTCCTCCTCGTCGGGGGTTTCCTCACGCTGGGGAGCACGGGGACGTTCTACGCCGTCGGCTTCTACGCGATGCTCGTCGGTCTCGGTGTCGTCGCGATCGCGTGGCTTCACGACGTCGAGCCGCGCGCGTAGCTACGCGCGCTCGACGAGCCGCCAGAACGCCGCGGTCGTCTCGAGTTCGCCCGCGAGGTCGCGCACGCGCTCGCGGAGGCCGGCGGTGACAGTCGCGCGCACCATCCCCTCACCGGGTTGTCCGTACACCACCGTCGCGTCCGCCGGCGCGTAGAGCACCGCCGGAACGGTCGCGAGGTCCTCCTCGCCAGCCACGACGATTCTGGTGGAGTCGTCGGCGTCGATGGCCGCGACGAGCGCGCGCACCAACTCGTCGGAGAGCGTCCCCGGGTCGGAGGAGACGTCGACGACGCGCGCTGCGTCGGGCAGGCTCGCGGTGACCGCGGGGTCGACGGCCTCGCGCTCGGTCCTCCCGTCCACGACGGCGACGTGCGGCGTCACGCCCGCCTCGCCGAGGTGGGCAGTGACGACGTCGCCGACCGCAATCAGGGGCTCGCCCGCGCCCTCGAGGAGGGCGAGGGCGTCCGTGAACACGGGGCCGAGCGGCTCCTTGAACGACGCGCGCGCGCTCGGCGGGAGCGTCGCGACGGCCTCGGACACGGCTCAGTACCTCAGCGGACCTTCAGCGCGTACTCGCCGGCCTCCGTGACCTCCATCTTCTCCGCGATTTCGGAGGACGCCGGATGCGTGATGACGACGTAGCCCGCCCAGTCCTCGGTGAGGTCGTTCGACCCGCAGTACGGGCAGACCTCCTCGTCGGGCTCGACGATGCGGTGGCAGTCGTGGCAGGCGAGACGGTTCGACGCCATCTACTCGGCCTCCGAGTTCTCGTCGGCCGCGCGGAGCCACTCGTGCTTGCCCAGCCCCGGCTGCTTCGCGGTGAGGCCGATCTTCGACTCGCGCGGGTTGCGCTCGTCGATGCTCTTCGTGACGATGCGTGCGCGCACCGCGTCACCGACGCCGAGGATGTCGCTGGACTCGCGCGAGGAGAGCTGCTGGTTCTGCTCGTCGTACGCGAGGTATTCGTCGCTGATCTGGCTGACGTGGAGCAGGCCGTCGACGGGGCCGATGCCGACGAACGCCCCGAAGTTCACCACTTCGACGACCTCGCCGTCGATGACTTCCTGCATCTCGGGGTCGAACGTGACGGCGTCGAACTCCGCCTCGTAATACACCCCAGGTCGGTTCGGGAGGACGGCGCCGTCGCCGATGTCGTGAACCTCCGTGACGGTGACGACGCTACCGAGGTCTTCGTCCATGCGCCCCTCGAGTTTGTCCTGCAACAGCCGTTTCACCAGGTCCGGTGAGACGTCTGCGAGGTGTCGCGGGGGTACTTCTACCGTGTCCTTCAGGCGTGCGCGCTTGTACATCTATGGTTGAGTGCGTGTGAGTTGATTCCGACCCCGTAAATGGATTACCGGAACGCCGGCCGCGAGCACGCGCTCGCGGAGGGGGCCGTCGTTCGTGCAGACGGCGTCGACCGCGCCCGACTCTGCGAGCGCGACGAGCGCGTCGTCCGCGTACTGTCCGTCCGTCTCCTGGGTGTCACAGCGGGCCGCGAGGTCCGCGCCGACTGACGCGGCGGTCGCTTCCTCGCCGGCGCCGTCCGAGAGCGTCGCGAGCTCGGCGCGGACGACGTCCGGCACGACCGCGTCGTAGTCGCCACAGACCCGGTCGAGTTCGTCGAACACCCGGACGCCCACCTCGACGGGCATCATGAGGGCGTTCGCGTCGACGGCGACCCGCTCCGACATGGTTACCCCTGCAGTCGGCCGATGCCGATGAGCCGCCAGCGCGCGCCGACGCGGCGGTTGATGGCGATGACGTCGCCCTCCTCGGCGCAGACCGGGCGCTTGAGGTTCACCTCGCACTCGCCGTCGCGAGCGGACGTGACGGCACCGACCGTGGTGGCGGTGCCGACGGTGAGCATCAGGGGTTCGCCGGTGTTGATGGGGTCGATGGTCTCGCCCTCCTCGGCGCCGACGAGGCGCTCGAGCAGGTCGACGTCCATCTCGAAGGACTCCCACGTCGGCGGGAGCGCCTCGGGGTGGCCGGCGACCTGACCGGCGAGCGCGTCGCCCTTCGTCATGCTCGGGTCGAGGCCGGTCCCCACGCCCAGCAGGCCGCCGGGCGTGACGGTGTCGACGTTCTCGCCGCCCGCCTGAAGCGAGCGGACGTTCGTCGTGATGGGCTGCCACTCGGACTGGCCGCCCTCCTCGACCTCACGGCCCGGCCGGAGTTCGAGGTCGTCGTCGACGTCGAGTTCGCCGGCGACGAGGCTTCCACCCAGAACGCCGCCGGTGAGGCCCTCCCAGGTGGTGCCGGGGCGGTTGATGTCGAAGGAGCGCGCGACGTACATCCGGGGGTCGGCGTCGGGGTCGCGCTCCGGGGTCGGAATCTCCTCCTCGATGGTCTCGATGAGGACGTCGAGGTTGATCTCCTGCTCGGCGGAGACGGGAACGACGGGCGCGCCCTCCGCGACGGTGCCCTCGACGAACTCCTCGATCTGCTGGTAGTTCTCGCGGGCCTGCTCGGCGTCCACGAGGTCGACCTTGTTCTGCGCGATGACCACGTTCTCGATGCCGATGATGTCGAGCGCCATGAGGTGCTCCTCGGTCTGTGGCTGGGGCACCTCCTCGTTCGCGCCGACGACGAGGACGGCGCCGTCCATGAGCGCCGCACCGGAGAGCATCGTCGCCATGAGCGTCTCGTGGCCGGGAGCGTCGACGAACGAGACCGTCCGCGCGACCTCGGTGTCGACGTCGTGCTCCTCGCAGTGCTCCTCGACCGTGTAACACTCGGGGGGTTCCTCCTCGGGACAGCGGCGGAAGGTCGCGTCAGCGTAGCCGAGTCGGATGGAGATGCCGCGCTTCATCTCCTCGGAGTGCTGATCGGTCCACTCACCGGACAGCGCGCGCACGAGCGTCGTCTTCCCGTGGTCGACGTGTCCGACCAGACCGATGTTCACCTCCGGTTGGCGATGGGTTCCTGCCATGAAGTAATCTTGCGGGCACTTCGCCCTGCGGAAATGATAAAGCCCCCGATTCGATACGCCCAGCGGCCGCTCGCGGCGGCGCGCACCCGCCGTCCGAGGGGCGAAAGCCTATGCGTTCGGCCGCCCGCCCACTGCGTATGCATCGCGACACGTCACGCGCCCGTCCGGCGGCGCGTGCGCAGAGGTGGGGAGTGTGAGTTGGTTCGCCGACGCGTTCGTCGGCGTCACGGGCTCGAACCCCGTGATACAGGCGCTCGTCGGCGGCGTCGTCATCGCCGCGTTCAACCTCGTCGGCGCGCTCGGCATCCTCGTCTGGCGGAACCCCTCCGAGCGCGCGCTCGACGGCGCGCTCGGCTTCGCGGCGGGCGTGATGCTCGCCGCGAGCTTCACGAGCCTCATCCTCCCCGGCATCGACGCGGGCGGCCTCGTGCCGGTGCTCGTCGGCCTCACGCTCGGCGTGCTCGCGCTCGACCGTGCGGACCGCTGGGTGCCCCACGTCCACGTGCTCGTGACGGGGCGCAAGCGGCCCGACGCCGCGAAAGCCACCGAGGGCGAGCCCGCCGCGAAGGCCGCCGCGCCTCCCGACGTGGACGGCCGCATCGCATCCGTCCTCCTCTTCATCGTCGCCATCACCCTCCACAACCTCCCGGAGGGCCTCGCGGTCGGCGTCGGCTTCGGCGCGGGCGACCTCGGCGAGGCGCTCGCCCTCATGCTCGCCATCGGCATCCAGAACGTCCCCGAGGGGCTCGCCGTCGCTATCGCCGCGCGGAACGCCGGCCTCGGCACGCGCTTCTACGCGATGGTGACGGGACTGCGCGCGGGCCTCGTCGAGGTGCCGGTCGCCGTCCTCGGCGCGTGGGCCGTCCTCGTGATGGAACCGATCCTCCCGTACGCGATGGGGTTCGCGGCGGGCGCGATGCTCTACGTCATCTCCGACGAGATCATCCCGGAGAGCCACGCGCGGGGCTACGAGCGCGTCGCGACGCTCGGCACCATGGCGGGCCTGATGGTGATGCTCACGCTCGACGTCGCGCTCGCGGCGTGAACGGACGGGACGCTTAACCGCCCCAGCGCCCTCCTGTCTCTCGTGCGCGAGTTCGGCTTCGAGCTGCGTCTGTGCGCCCGCCTCGAGCGCGACTACCCCGTGGTGGCGCGCCAACTCGGGACGAGCGTCCACGCCGCCGGCGGGCGCATCGTCGACGTCGTCTGTCTCACGCGCGGCCCGGAGTTCGACGCGCGCGCCGAACTCACTCCGGAGGCGATTCCCGCCGCCGCCATCGAGGCCGACATCGGCGTCGGCCGGTGGCGTCGCGTCACCGAGGTCTTCGACGGCCCGCCCGCTCGCGCCCGGGCGCTCGCCGAGCGCGGCGTCGAGGCGGGCTTCCTCGAACGCGCGCGCCGCGACGGCCACGCGGTCGTCCGGCAGGTCGCGCGCTACCCCGACTGGGTCGGCGACCTCGTCGGCGTCGAGAACAAACCCGACCTCGGCAGACCGGGGGACCTCGACGCGCAACTCCGCCACGACGTCTCGCTCGGCCTCCTTGACTACGCGGTCCTCGCCACCGAGTCCTACGTGACGCGCGCGCATCTCAATCGCCTCCCGGACGCGGTCGGCGTCTGGCGCGTGGACGCCGAGGCGTCGGCCATCGAGGTCGTCCGCGAGCCGACGCGCCTCGACGCGTCGGGGTGGGGTCTCGAACCCGGCGAGCGCCACGCCGGCCGCTGGGCGGTGCGTCCCGTCTCCCCGGACGCGAAGGCGACCCAGCGGCTCCGCGTGGCCGAGCGCGCCTACGGGAAGGGGTGGCGGACGTACGAGCTGCCCGCGTGCGCGAACGCCGATCGCGGCGCGGAGGCGGGTGCGGCGACGCTCCCGCACTGCGCGTACAAGGGGCGTCTCGTCGACGCCGCGAGCGAGTGCGGCCCCGACTGCCCGGGCTACGAGGCGGGCGAGCGCCCGGCCGTCGACCGCGATTCGGAGCGCGCCGCGCGACAGGCGTGGGACCCCGACGCGGGCGGGGCGCGCGAGCAGTCCGGTCTCGGTCGGTGGACCTAGAGGGAGAACGTCTCGCCATCGATGCCCAGCGGCTCCGCGAACGCCTCGTCGGGCGGGTAGCGGTGCGCGACGTGCACCACCCGCAGCTCCTCGGCGTTCAGGTCGTCGGCGAGCGCCACCGCGCCCTCCCGCGTCATGTGCTTCGTGCCGAACGTCCGCGGGGTGCCCTCTGCGTCCTCGTCGCGCCCGCCGAGCGGGTGGTACTCGCAGAGGCTCGCGGGGACGATGCCGTCCGCGAGCAGGAGGTCGGGGTCCCGGAGGGCGTCGCGGGAGGCCTCGGGGACGCGGTAGCTCGTGTCACCGGAGAGCGCGAGCGTCGCGCCCGTCTCCGGCTGCTCGACCACGAGGCCGTAGGTGAGGAGGGGCGGGTGGTCGACGGGGACGAGCGTGACGTCGAAGCCGCACACCCGGAAGGTCTCGAGCGGCGTCCGGGGGTGGACGCTGACGGCGTCGAGGTAGTCGTATTTTCTCCGTATCGTCGCGGAGACCGACTCACCCGTCTCCGGGTCGGTCTCGTCGGCCGCGTAGACGGGGAGGTGGTCGAGGAGGCGATAGACGTTCCCGAGGCCGTCGAGGTGGTCGAAGTGGATGTGGGTGACGACGGCGGCGTCCGGGAGCGCGACGCCCTCTCGGAGGAACTGCTGGCGGAAGTCCGGACTCGTGTCCACGAGGAGGCGCTCGCCCGTCTCCTCGTTCTCGACGTACACCGACGAGCGGGTGCGTTCGACGCCGCGCTCGCGCGCGGCGAGACAGGTGTCGCAGTCACAGCCGGGCCGGGGCGTGCCCGCGGTGTCGCCGGTACCGAGCAGGGTGACGCGCATCACCCGCTACGTCGTCGCGGGCGTTCTTAACTCCCGGCACATCGGCATCGGTGGGCGTCGCGACCCCGCCGCTCAGTCGTGGGCGTGCGCGTGGTCGTGGCCGTCGCCCTCCTCGGTCTCGACGGCTTCCTCGAGACTGTCGAGGTTGCGGAGGTGGTCGCGCTCCTCGAAGGACTCGATGGCGGTCAGGAGGTCCGACTGGGAGAGCGTCGTGCGGTCCTCGACGAGCGCGTCGAGGACGGCTTCGCGGAGGACGAGCCGGAGGTCGCTCCCCGTGAGACCATCGGTGTTGGCGGCGATCTCCTCGGGGTCGAAGTCCTCGACCTCGATGCCGCGCGTGACGATGCGGATGATGTCGGCGCGCATCGGCTCGGTCGGCTTGGGGAAGCTCAGGATCTCGTCGAAGCGCCGCCAGACGGCGGCGTCGAGCTCGTCCGGGTGGTTGGTCGCGCCGATGAGGAGCACGTCGTCCTTCACGAGGCTCATCTCGTCGATGGCCTTCAGGAGGGTGTTGACGGCGCGTTTGATGGCGGCGTGCTCGTCGCTCGTGCGGGTCTTCGCGACGAAGTCGAACTCGTCGATGAAGAGCACGCAGGGCGCGAGGCGCTTGGCCACCTCGAAGACCTTCTCGACGTTCTTCGCGGTCTCGCCGAGATACTGGCTCGTGATCATCGAGAGCTTCACCTCGACGAACGGGAGGTCGAGGCGGTGGGCGAGCCCCCTCGCCGTCGAGGTCTTCCCGGTGCCGGGCGGGCCGACGAAGAGGAGCTTTCCGACCTCGACGAGGCCGACCTTCGCGAGGTAGTCGCGGTGCTCGATGGCCTTCGAGACCTTCGCGGTTTCGGCCTGCTGTTCGTCGGTGAGCACGAGGTCCTCGAGCGTCGTCTCGATCTCCGCAGGGGCCTGCACCTCGACGAGGTCGAGCATCTCCTCGTCGTCCTCGTCGAACATCTCCTCGAGGAGGCCGTCGATCCACTGCGGGTCGGCCTGCATGGGCCGGTTCGCATCGCGCGCGGCCTCGTGGTCGACGCCCTCGAAGTCGCCCTCGTAGACGGACGCGAGCGCGGGGTTCGCCTGTATCCGGTCGGGGGTCGCGCGGTCCGCGTACCACTCCATCGCCATGTCGTCGTCGACGAGTCGGATGTGCCCCGAGAAGGAGTCCTGCTCGGTGAACATCAGGCTCGCCACCTCGTCCCACGGGTCGTCGATGCCCGTCGCGTTCGCGACGGCCTCGCCGGTCGCTTTCGGCGGCCGGGGGACGCCGTCACCGTCCCAGAGCGCACTGCGGACGGCCGGCGGGAGGTCGTTCTCGTCGAGGTCGGTGTTGCGCTCGTAGACGCGTGCAGTCAACAGGAACTCCACCACGTCGAGCGCCCGGTCGGTCATTACCCACGGATTTGACGCTCGCGCCGCATAAGACCGTCGGACGAGCGCCGGGCCGGAGCGCCTCCCGCCGGCCGGTCAGGGGGCGTCCTCGCGGACGAAGAAGACGAGCCGGTCACCGTGGAGGTAGCGCGGGTACGTGCGTTCGGTGTACTGGCTCGCGTCGATGGCCTCGCGCACCTCGTCGGCGTCACCGTCGAGTGCGATGACGACCGGCGGGTCCTGCTCGGCGAGCGTCTCCGTGCGCGTGGTGCTGGCGACGCGCGCGTCGTACTGGTCGAAGTACCACGGGTAGGGGAGGCGCGCGAACCAGCCGTCGTAGCCCCCCGAGGAGCCGTTCAGCGTCGGGACCTGCGTGAGGTCGTTCGCGTTGTAGAACTCGGAGCCGTAGAACAGCACGTCGATGCCCGAGTGCTCGTCGGCGACGGCCTCGATGTCGGCGAGCGTCGGCTTCACGTCGCCGCCGGGTTGGGCGTACTGGACGAGCGGGTTCGCGCGGTCCTGCGGGGCGGCGTAGCTCGTGTACGCGGCCGTGCCGCCGACGCCGGCGGCGCTGAGGAGGAGGACGGCGGCGGCGACGCGGAACAGGAGGGCGTCGCCCGAGGCGTGGCCGCGCTTGCCGACCCGGTAGACCCACGCGAGGCCGACGGCGGCGGGGAGCGCGAGCGGCGCGACGACGTGCGTCGCGAGCCACCCCGCCATGATGTCGGTGACGATAGCGTAGCCGAGGACGCTCGCCACCCCCCAGTAGAAGCAGAACTCCACGATGTCGCGCGGGTCGTCGCGGCCGTAGCGTTCGCGGAGGAAGCCGACGACGGCGAAGCCGAGGGTGACGGTCGCGGTGAGCGCCAGCATCTTCGCGAAGCGCCCGAGGAACGCGACGGTCGAGTGCTCGCTCATGCCGCTGTGCGCCCACGTGCCCGCGAACGCCGTCCACGTGCCGACGGTGGCGGTGTGGAGGACGGCGGTGAACGCATCGAGGCCGGAGAACATCCCGTACGCCTCGGGGAGGGGCGCGTAGAACGCGACGACGACGAGGAGCCACTCGCAGAGCGCGACGCCGAGCGGGAGGAGCCACGGGCGGAGGCCGCGTGCGGTCTCGCGGGCGAGCGTGAGCGCGACCCGTCCGGGGCCGTCCGCGACGAGGCGGGCGAGCAGGAGGCGCCTGTCGACGACGAGGGCGAGCGCGCCGAGCCACGCGACCGGGTAGAGGAGGGCGTTCTCCTTCATCGTGAACGCGAGCGCGAAGACGAACGTGCCCGCGTAGAGGTGGCGCGTTCGCCCCGAGGCGCGCGCGCGGAGCCAGAAGCCGAGCGCGCCGAGCATGCACGCGGCGACCATGAGGTCGTTGCGCATGAAGCGCGAGTAGTAGAGGAGCGCGGGGCTGGCGGCGAGCAGGAGGCCGAACGCGACGACTTCGACGTCGTCGAGGTGGTCCCGGTAGAGGTAGGCGGCCAGCGGGAGGAGGCCACCGATGAGAGCGACGACGAGGCGCGCGCTGAAGTCGGAGGCGCCGAGGAGGTCGAAGACGACGCCGTTGACGTGGGGCAGGAAGGGGCCGTGGATGATGGGGCGGTACTCCCACTGACCGACGGTCATGTAGTGGAGGATCCAGTCGGCGACGCGCCCCTCGTCCTGATGGGCGACGCGCGAACCGAGCGCGACGAGGCGGGCGAGTAGCGCGAGCGCCGTGACGACGAGGAGGACCGGGAGGGGGCGACGGAACCGGCGGAGACGCTGTTCCATGTCCGTACGTGAGCGGTTGGTCCTAAAACGCTTTAGGAGACGCGTCGACATCGCGTGGCCGTCGCTCGTCGGTGTAGAGCGACGGGGTAGGTCGAGCAGCGGAAGCCACGCGTGGAAACCACGGTAGCCTGAAAGGGGCCACCCGACCGTGCCGTCTCTTCACTCTCGGGGGAGGAGACGGAAAAGCCCGCCGATGGGCGGTTAGTCCTGGTTGGGGTGGCAGAGCGTGATGGCCTCGCGGACGGCCTCCTTGCGCCCGAGGAAGGTGAGGTGGTCACCCATCTGGAGGGTGAAGTCCTCGCTGGGGACGGAGTTCTCGCCCTCCCTGCCGACGAGCGCGATGATGCAGCCGTTCGGGATGTGCTCGTCGAGTTCGCCGATGGTGCGCCCGACGAGGTCCTCGGCGGTGACCTCTATTTCCTGGACGTCGCCCGAGCGCCCGATCTCGGTCATCCAGTTGGAGAGCGCGGGGCGCTCGATGATGTTGTCGATGCTCCACGCGGTCGCGAGCGAGGAGGAGACGGCTTTCACGCCGAGCTCGCTGAACGCGTCGATGTTGTTGGGGTTGTTGACGCGCGCGATGATGGTCTCGGGGTCGAACTTCGCGTCGACGAGCTGGCTGGCGAGCAGGTTCGCGTCGTCGTCGCCGGTCGCGGTGACGACGATTTTGGCGTTCTCGATGCCGGCCGAGCGCAACACGTCCATGTCGGTGCCGTCGCCGACGTGGACGGTGAAGCCGCGTTCGCGGGTGAGTTCGACGACCGATTCGTCCTGTTCGACGATGACGACGTTCTCACCGCGGTCTTCGAGGCGCTCTGCGAGCGCGCGACCGACGGTGCCGCCGCCGATGACGATGACACGCATTGGTATGACGTTGAGGTATTCTGCGATGTGTCTCGCGAGGCCGCCTTCGAAGACGACCGTGAGGAGGATGGTGAGGAAGACGATGCTGACGAGGGCGTTCGCGGCGGGGTCCATCCCGTGTGCGCGGAGCTCGACCGCGAAGAGCGTCGCGACGGAGGCCGGGATGATGCCGCGCGGCCCGACGAAGCTAACGAACGCGCGCTCGGCGAACGTGAAGCGGTCGCCGAACGTGGAGAGGTAGACGGCGAGCGGCCGGACGAGGAGGGCGGCGCCGACGGCGACGGCGATACCGGCGACGCCGAAGCGAAGCAGGTCGTCAAGCGAGAGGAGGGAGGCGAGCGCGATGAAGACGAAGGAGAGGACGAGGAGCGTGATGTCGCCCTTGAACGTCTCGATCTCGTCCTCGTAGGGGAGGTCGGCGTTCCCGAGGAGGATGCCAGCGGTCGCGACGGCGGCGAGGCCGGACTCGCTGAGGCCGGTGAGTTCGGCGAGCGCGTACGCGGCGAGCGCGGAGGCGAGGATGACGAGCCGCGCGTTCTGCACGGCGTTACCGGGCGAGAGGTCGATCTTCCGGAGGACGACCCACGCGACGGTCGCGACGACGAGACCGGCGACGACGCCGACACCGATGCGCGCGGAGAACGCGGTGATGACTTCGCCCGTCGTCGCTGCTTCGGCGGTCACGACCTCGAAGGCGACGACCGCGAGGACGGCGGCGGTGACGTCGTTGACGACGCCCTCGGTTTCGAGGGAGGCACCGACGCGGTCCCGAACCGGGACGACTTCGAGGATGGGGGTGATGACGGTCGGCCCCGTGGCGACGAGGAGCGCACCGATGAGGAACGCGACGTCCCACGGCTGGCCGAGCAGGAAGCGCACGAGCATGGCGGTGCCGAGGAGCGCGACGGCCGCCCCGACGGTGACGAGTCGCAGCGTCTCGCGCGGTGCTTCCCGGAGCTTCTCTATTTTGAGGTGGAACGCGCCCTCGAAGACGATGATGGCGACGCTCAACCCGACGATACCGCCGAGCGCGCCACCGAAGAGCTCGCGGACGTTGAGCACTTGCCCGACGCCGACACCCGCGAGGATAAGGAAGAGCACGCTCGGAACGCGCAATCGCGCTGCTACGAGCTGGGCGGCGACGCCCAGCACGAGGATGAGCGCGACGAATGTGATGAGTGGCGATGCAGACACGGGTTCCAGTAGGGGATTTTGGGGGGTAGGACGATAAATTGGGGCGGTCGAGAGTAGGCAATTATTTCCGGTAGTCGGGCCGCGTGCCGCTCAACCCGGCGCGAGCGTCGCGGGGCGGAGGGTCGGGGTCGCGTGCTCCGCGCGGCGCTCGAATCGCGCGTGGCGCGGCCTACGCCTCGTCGAGGTAGCGGAGGGCGCCCCGGACGTTCATCTTCGTCTCCTCCTCGGCCTTGTGCTCCGGCCAGACCGTACGAACGTCGGTGCGTTCGGCGAAGTAGTCCGCGACCGCCTCGTCGGAGTCGAGTTCGGCGCGTTTCTCCTCGACGGCGCCCACCCATCGCGTGAGGACGTCCTCGTACTCGTTCAGGACGCCGTCGACGTCCCCGGGCCCGGGCCCGAAGTGCGGGTAGAGGAGCACCTCGGGGTCGAGCACGCGGATCGTCTCCACGTCGTCGATGCAGGTCTCCAGATCGAAGTTCGGCGGCGGACTCGTCTCCACGACGCGCCCGAGGTCGGGCACCCAGATGCCGGCGGCGTCCGCCGTGTGGACGAAGCCGTCGCGGTCGTCTTCGAGGACGACCTGATGGGGGGCGTGGCCGGGTGCGTGGTGCGCGGTGAGCGTCCGGTCGCCGAGGTCGATCTCGTCGCCGTCCGCGAGTTCGACGACGCGTTCCTCCGGGACGGGTTCCGGTTCGACGTAGTAGCGCCACTGGTCGCCGACGGCGCGCTTCGTCCCCTCGACGAGGCGCTCGGGGTCGACGAGGTGGCGCGCGCCGTACTCGTGGACGTAGACGTCCGCGTTCGGGCAGGCCGCCGCGAGGAAGCCCGCGCCGCCCGCGTGGTCGAGGTGGACGTGCGAGACGACGATGGCGGCGAGGTCCTCGCGCGCGACGCCGACCGCATCGAGGGCGGCGAGCACGCGCTCGTGGTGGGTGCCGATACCGGTGTCGAGGACCGCCGGGCGCTCGGAATCAACGACGTAGACCGCGCCGTACGCGGCGGTGTCGTACATACCGGTGTCGACGTAGTGGACGTCGGTGCAGGAGTCGACCGCGAAGACGTCGCCGGGGGACATGAGCGGAGGTTGCACGCCGGCGGCGAAAAACCTACGCCACGCGGGACGCCGAGCGCCGGGCGCTCGCGCCATCCCGTCACCGTTTTGCCCGCCGCCCGCGATTCCTCGAACATGCTCAGCCGGCAGTTCGTCCGGGAGAACCCCGAGGAGGTCCGCGACGCCCTCGCGAAGAAGGGCGTTGACGCCGACCTCGACCGGATTCTCGACGTGGACGAGGAGTGGCGCGAACTCAAGCGGAAAGGCGACGACCTCCGACACCAGCGAAACGAGGTCTCCTCGAAGATCGGCCGCCTCAAACAGGAGGGCGAGGAGGAGGCGGCCCAGGGGGCCATCGAGCGCTCGCAGGAGCTCAAGAGCGAACTCGAGGCCGTCGAGGAGCGCGCGGACGAACTCGAGTCCGAACTCGAACGCCTCCTCCTGACGCTCCCGCAGCTCCCCGCCGACGACGTTCCCGTGGGCGCGGACGAGTCGGAGAACGTCGAGCGCCGCCGCGAGGGCTTCGACGACCTGCGCGACCTCCCCGAGGAGGTCACGCCCCACTACGACCTCGGCGAGGAGCTCGACGTCCTCGACTTCGAGCGCGGCGCGAAAGTCTCGGGTGGCGGGTTCTACTTCGCGAAGGGCGACGGCGCGAAACTCGAACACGCCCTCGTCCAGTTCATGCTCGACGTCCACCGCGAGCAGGGTTACTCCGATATATTCCCGCCGATTCCCGTGAACTCGAAGTCGATGGAGGGCACCGGCCAGTTCCCGAAGTTCGTCGAGGACGCCTACCGCATCGGCGACGTGAACGAGTCGGACTACGAGGACGACGACCTCTGGCTGCTCCCGACCGCCGAAGTCCCCGTGACGAACATGTACCGGGACGAGATCCTCCTCGACGACGACCTCCCGCTGAAGCATCAGGCTTACACGCCGAACTTCCGCCGGGAGGCCGGCGAGCACGGCACCGAGACGCGCGGCATCGTGCGCGTCCACCAGTTCAACAAGGTGGAGATGGTGAACTTCGTGCGCCCCGAGGAGTCCGAAGAGCGCTTCGAGGGCCTCGTCGCGGAGGCCGAGGAGGTGCTGGAGCGCCTCGAACTCCCCTACCGCATCCTCGAGATGTGTACGGGCGATCTGGGCTTCACGCAGGCAAAGAAGTACGACATCGAGGTGTGGGCGCCCGGTGACGACATGGAGGACGGCCCCGAGGAAGGCGGGCGCTGGCTCGAGGTCTCCTCCGTCTCGAACTTCGAGGCCTTCCAGGCCCGGCGCGCCGGCATCCGCTACCGGCCCGAGCGCCACGAGTCGGCCGAGCACCTCCACACGCTGAACGGGAGCGGCCTCGCCGTCCCGCGCATCGTCGTCGCCGTCCTCGAGTACTACCAGAACGAGGACGGCACGGTCGCCGTCCCCGAGGCGCTCCAGCCCTACATGGGCGGCCAGGAAGTCATCGAGGGCCACGAGAAGGTCGGCGAGTCCGCGCTCGGGAGCGGCGAGCGGGAGTAGCGTCGCAACGAGCGCAGCGAGGCGTGGCGGGAACGCGAGCGGGGAGGATCGACCCGCGAGCGAGAGCCCCTGCGACCGAGTAGTCGGACTTTTGCCCGCTCGGACCCTCCGCTAACGCGAATGGACCTCCACGTCCGCTACGAGGGCGACGACGACCCGAAGAAGTGCACGGCGCGGAAGCTCGCGCGCTTCGACATGGCCGAGCTACACCGGTCGGCGCGCGCGACGCCGTTCGGGCTCGTCCTCAACCCGCACGCGGACACCGCGCTCTCGCCGGCGGACGCGGAGTACGAGACGCTCGTCGCGCTCGACTGCTCGTGGGAGACGGCCGGGCGGGCGATGTTCGAGATGGCGGGCGAGCACCGCGCGCTCCCCTTCCTCGTCGCCGCGAACCCCGTGAACTACGGGAAGCCCTTCCAGCTCAACACGGTGGAGGCGTTCGCGGGCGCGCTCTGCATCCTCGGCGAGCGCGAGCACGCCGAGCGCGTGCTCTCGAAGTTCACGTGGGGGCACACCTTCCTCGAGCTGAACGAGGAGCCCCTCCGAAGGTACGCGGAATGCGCGGACTCCTCGGCGGTCGTCGACGTCCAACAGGAGTACCTCGACGCGGGCGAGGACGCGTAGAGCGCGGCCGCTGTGGAGCGGGAGAGTGGTCGTGGAGGAAAAGGCGGTGCCGGCCTCAGGTCGCGCGGCGTTCGCGGGCCTTCGGGCGGAGGTTGTTGTAGCCGCACTTGCGGCAGTGGTCGGCTTCCTTGGGGTTGCGCGCGTTACAGCGCATGCAGACCTGCTTGTCGAGAAGCCGGTCCTCGATGGATTGCTCGGACATACCCCTGAAATCGACGTGCAGGCGGTTAAGGTTTTAGAAACGCGCGTCTACTCGTCCGGGTACTTCGGCTCGAACTGCTCGGCGCGCGCGAGCGCCGTCTCCACGACGTCCCGAACGTCGCCGTGGTAGGTGTCGCCGTGGCCCGCGTACATGTGCTCGACGCCGTCGGGCATGCGTCCGAGGAGGCGCTCGATGCTCTCGACGAGGTCCGAGCGGGACTGGCCGGGCATGTCGGTGCGCCCGAAGCTCCCGTAGGCGAACGCGCCGTCGTCGTGGACGACGACGTCCCCGGAGAAGAGCGTCGACTCGGAGACGAACGCGAGGTGGTCGTCAGCGTGCCCGGGCGTGTGGACGGCGTCGAACGTCTCGTCGCCGATGGCGACCGTATCGCCGTCCGCGAGCGCGTGGGTTCGGCGCGGGTGGTCGGCGTACGCGTGGACGTCGGGGTCGAACGCCTCGCAGACGGCGTCGAGTTCCTCGACGTGGTCGCCGTGCTGGTGGGTGAGCACGACGGCGTCGAGCGTCTCGGTGTGCTCGGCGACGACGTCCGCGACGCCCGCCATCGCGCCCGCGTCGACGAGGACGTCGCGCTCCCCCAGTGCGAGGTAGGCGTTACACGTGAACGATTCGGCCTCCGCTGTGACTTCCTCGACCCGCATACGCACACCTACACGGCCCGATTTTAAATAGGCGGTTCCTTTTTGAAGCCGAGACCCTTAGGGATAGTCATGGGCTTTGGTAGCTACGACGAATCCGAGCAGGAGCGTCAGCAACTCGACTCCGCCGGCGACGACGGGGAAGGCGTCGAGACGGAGCAGAACGCCCACGAGGGTGAAGTCGAATACGAGATCGACGCAAGCAACGACGAACTCCTCGACAAACTCCAGGACATCAAGGGCGAGTAAGGTGAAGTCGGGTGCCCGTGCGCTCGGGGTCGCCGAATCCTACGCCCCGGACGCCGAGCGCAGCACGCTCGCGGGCGCCGTCGTCCGCGCCGACCGCGTCGTCGACGACTTCTGTTTTCGCTCCGCCACGGTCGGCGGAACCGACGTGACCGAGGCCGCGATCGACATCTGGGAGTCGCTCGACCGCCCGGACGTCCGCTACGTCCTCGTCGCGGGCGTCGCGCTCGCGTGGTACAACGTCCTCGACCTCGGGCGCCTCCACGACGCCGTCGAGCGCCCCGTGGTGGCGGTGAGCTTCGAGGCGAGCGGCGGCCTCGAAGCGGCCATCGAGCGCGAGTTCGCGGGGGACGCGCGGGACGCGCGCCTCGCCGCCTACCGCGCGCTCCCCGAGCGCCACGCGCTCGACGTCGGCGGCGACACGGTCTACGTCCGGTCGGTCGGCTGCGACGACCCGGACGCCGTCGTCCGCGCGTACACGCCGGAGGGCGGCCGCCCCGAGCCGCTACGGGTCGCCCGCGAGGCCGCACGCGCCGCCGACGACTACCGGCGAACCCCGGACGCTTAACGTCCGCGACGCCGACGCTCGGGTATGAGCGAGAGCGAGAACACGACCGGGCTCTGCGTCGAGGGCTGTGAGGAGTGCCCCGACCTCGTCGCCTCCCGGAGCCGAATCGTGAACGGCGTCGGCCCCGCCGATGCGGACGTCGTCTTCGTCGGCGAGGGCCCGGGCGCGAACGAGGACGAGCAGGGCGAGCCGTTCGTCGGGCGCAGCGGCGACGTCCTGAACGCCGCGCTCGCCGACCACGGCCTCAGCAGGGGTGACGTCCGCATCACGAACTGCGTACGCTGTCGGCCGCCCGAGAACCGCGACCCCACGGACGCGGAGCTCGCGAACTGCCGGCCGTACCTCGACGCGGAACTCGAAGCCGTCGCCCCGGACGTCGTCGTCGCGCTCGGGAAGGTGCCCGCCCAGCACCTCCTCGGCCGCGACGTCGCCGTCACGAAGGAGGCCGGGACGATAGAGACGGTCGCGGTCGGCGACGCGCGCCTCGACGTCCTCATCTGCGTGCATCCCGCCGCGACGCTCTACGACCGCTCGCAGGAGGACACCTTCGAGTCGGCCATCGAGAAAGTCGCCACCATCGTCGGCGCCGAGGGCGGGCAGTCCAGCCTCGGCGACTTCTAGGCGGTCTATCGCTCCCCGGGGTCCTTCTCGTAGGCCCGGAGGCGCTCGTACTCCTCGCGCGTGATGCGCAGCACCGTGCCGTGCTTGAAGCCGTACGGGAAGGCGAACTCGTCGTCGGCGCGCTCGAACGCCGAGTCGAGGGAGTCCGCGACGAACGGTACGTAGCCCTGCGTCTCCGGGTCGCCGCCGAAGTAATCGAGGAAGAGACACCAGCGGCCGTCGTCGAGGCGGAACGCCGTCGGCGCCTCGTAGCGCGCGCCGTCCAAGCCCGCCATCGTCCGGTCGAACGCGGGGACGCGCGTGAACGGCCCCGTCGGGCGCTCGCTCTCCAAGAGGACGATGCCCGTCGGGTTCGACTGGCTCTTCGCGAAGCAGTAGTAGGTGCCGTCCTCCTCGTACATCGCGGAGTCGATGACGCCGCCGTCCGGGTTCCGGTAGAGGAGCTCGGGGTCGGAGAACGACTCGAAGTCCTCGGTGCGCGCGTAGTAGAGCGCCATCTCCTCGTAGTCGTCGTCTTCGTGCGAGGACGACCAGTGGACGACGTAGTCGCCGTTCTCGCGGTCGTAGGTGATGTCGGGCGCCCAGAGGCAGCCGAACCGGCCGTCGCCGAGTTCGACCATGCGCTGCTCCGACCACGCCACGAGGTCCGCGGACTCCCAGAGGGCGAGCGCGTCGCTCCCGTTCCGGGTTATCTCCTCCCACGAGCCGTCGTACTGGTTCACCATCCCGTAGGAGAGGCTGAGGTCCGTCCCCATGATGACGAAGCGGCCGTCGTCGGTCCGCGTGATCGTGCAGTCGCGCACGCCCTTGTCGCCGTGATAGCTCCAGAGGACCGGGTCGCCGCCGTTCACCGGCTCCCAGTTGAAGCCGTCCTCGCTGACTCCGAAGTACACCTGTTCCCCGTCCGGCGTCCGCGTCTCGCGGAAGTGAACGAACAAGTACGCCGCCATACGGTGGCCTCGTCGGGCGGCGTCGTATCGGTTTCGTTTCCTCCTGAACGTTCGGGATGGATTTGTGAGGGCGCGTCGGCGACAGGGAAACCGACTTGGTTCGCCGTCCCCCACCGTTCCGTATGAGCACGCAGTCCTCCCGCGAGACGGTGGCGGACGTCGTCGTCGTGGACTACGGCCTCGGGAACCTTCGGAGCGTGACGCGCGGCCTCGAGCGCGCCGGCGCGCACGTCGCGGTGTCGGACGACCCCGACGACCTCGACGACGCGGACGGCGTCGTCCTCCCCGGCGTCGGCGCGTTCGGCGACGGCATGGAGAACGCCGGCCCCTTCAGGGACGCCCTCGACGAAGTCGCGGCCTCGGAGACGCCGCTCTTCGGCATCTGCCTCGGGATGCAGATGCTCCTCGACACGAGTGAGGAGGCCGACCGCGAGGGCCAGGGCGACGTGGACGGCCTCGGACTCGTTCCGGGGACGAACGTCCGCTTCGACGACCCCGCCCTGAAGGTCCCGCACATGGGGTGGAACGAGCTCCACGTCGAGCGCGAGCACCCGCTCGTCGCGGGCGTCGACGGCGAGTACGCCTACTTCGTCCACTCCTACTACGCCGACCCCGACGACGACGGCCACGTCGTCGCCACCACCGACTACGGCGCCGACTTCCCGTCCATCGTCGCGAACGACGACGGCACCGTCTTCGGCACCCAGTTTCACCCCGAGAAGTCCGGGGAGACCGGCCTGCGCATCCTCCGGAACTTCGTCGACCTCTGCGCGGAGTCCTAGCGGAGGCGCACGGCGTCGACGTATCTCCTTACCTCGGCCTCCCAGACGACCGAGATACCGACGGCGACGAGGCCGTCGGTCGCCGACTCGACCGGATACTCGTAGGTCCGCCAGCCGCCGTGGTCCTCGACGGCCCGCGTGGTGTCGAAGGCGCTCTCGGTGAGCGGGCGCTCCGGGCCGGCGTACGCGGCCACCTTCGTGATGGTGTTGAACGACTCCTCGGGGCTCCAGACGTCGACGGCGAGCGTGTCGGCGTCGGAGAGGTCGGTGGTCTGTGCCACCCAGAGCGTCCCGTCGTCCTGCCGACCGTCGATGAAGAACGACGCGGCGCGCGACCCCTCGCTCGCCTGCTCGTCCGAAACCGTGACCGCCGAGGCGACGGGTGCGCCCGTGTTCGGGTCGGTCGGGAGCTCGCGCCCGCGCTCCCATCCCGCGAGGCCGCTCTCGAAGCCCCCGTTCGCCAGCCCCGCCGTCGTCGGCGCGCTACAGCCAGCGAGCGTCGTGAGGCCGGCGGTCGCGAGCGCGCCCGCCGTCGCGAGGAACGAACGTCGATGCACGTCGGGGCCGTCGCGCGCCACCCTCAAAACGACTGTCGCCGCGCGTCCGCGACCGCGCGCAGCGTCGGTCCGTGGCGCGCGAGGTCGTCCGCGAGGGCCGCGAGGTCGTCGGCGTCCGCGAACGCGTAGCAGCCGTCAACGTAGTCGAGCGCGGCGCGAATCCCGGGCGCGACCGGTCGCCACTGCGGGTCGGCGGCGAGCGGGTTCAGCCAGAGGACGCACCGGGCGCGCCCGGAGAGCCACGCCAACTCGTCGCGCAACCGGGACGTATCGCCGCGCTCGACGCCGTCGCTGACGACGACGACGGTGTCGCGCCGACCGACGGCCGCCGAGCGCTCGTCGTGGAGCGTCGCGAGCGCGTCGCCGATGCGTGTGCCGCCGCCCCACTCGACGCCGCCGGCTTCGAGCGCGCGCCCGGCGGCTTCCGGGGAGTCGGCGTCGAACGCCGCGCTCACGTCGCGGAGCGCGGTGTCGAAGAAGAAGACCGGCGTGCGCCGCCAGCGAGCGCGGACCTCGCGACAGAACGCGAGCAGGGCGTCCCGGTCGAGCGCGTCGATGACGGAGCCGCTGACGTCGACGAGGACGACGCCGCGCGCGGCGCTGCGCTCGCGCTCGCGCTCCGGGAGGGAGAGCGGGACGCCGCCCCGACTCGCGTTCGCGCGGAGCGCGCGCCGGACGTCGGGTCGGCCGTCCCCGCCGGTCCAACGCCGGCCGGGAAGGGAGGCGACGGCGTCGGTGAGGGCCGCGACGGCGCGCGACACGTCCACCTCGCCGATACCGTCGAGGCTGACGCGCTCGCTCGCGCCGTCCGCGCTGTACTGGTCGCCCGCGTTCGCGCCGTCGCCGGTGCCGACGCCGCCCGCGAGGCCGTCCCCGGGCGCACCGCCGACCGAGGCGTCCACGTCGCTGACGGTCTGGCCGGGCGCGTCCGCCGCGCCCTCCGCGCTCGTGCCGAGCGTGGCGGTGTCATCGTCGCCGTACGCGGCGTCCGCCCCGCGGAGGCGCGCCCAGAACGTCTCGAAGCGCGCGTCGAGCGCCTCGACGTCCGCGGGGCGCGTGCAGAGCGTCGCTCGAAGCGCGGTACGAACCCCTGCCTTCTCGGGGTCGTCGAGCGCCGCGAGCGCGTCGGCGGCGGCGAGCGCGCCGTCAGCGGGGACGGCGACGCCCGCGTCGCGGAGGTCGGCGACGAGACGCACCAGTTCCGCCCGAACGTGGTCGGCGATCACGTCCGGGAGCGGGCGTCCGCGAGGACGGCTTCGATGGCGTCCGCGTCGACCTGCTCGACGTCGTCGGCGTCCTTCAGGAGACAGCCGAGCGTCGCGCGCACGGCCTCGGCGTCGAGGCTATCGTAGTCGAGCGCGGCGAGCGCCTCCGCCCAGTCGAGCGTCTCCGCGACCCCCGGCGGCTTCCGAAGGGGACGCTCGCGCAGGGCGTTCGCGACGCCGCAGACGGTCGCCGCCGTCTCGTCGTCGAGCGCCGGGACCTTGCGCGCGACGATCTCGCGCTCGCGCTCGACGTCCGGCGCCTCGACGTGGCAGTAGAGACAGCGCCGCTTCAGGGCGTCCGAGAGCGCGCGCGTCCGGTTCGACGTGAGTATCACGACGGGCGGGCGCGTCGCCGAGACGGTGCCGAGTTCCGGGATGGAGACCTGGAAGTCCGAGAGCACTTCGAGCAGGAGCGCCTCGAAGGCCTCGTCCGCGCGGTCCACTTCGTCGACGAGCAACACGGGCGGGCGCTCGCCGTCGTCCGCGCTCGCGATCGCCGCCAGCAGCGGGCGTTCGAGGAGGTACTCCTCGCTGAAGACGGAGGCGTCGCCCTCGACGCTCCGCTCGGCGCCCTCGACGGCGAGCAGTTGCTTCGTGTAGTTCCACTCGTAGAGCGCGCTCTCGGCGCTCAACCCCTCGTAGCACTGGAGGCGCACGAGGTCGGTGTCGAAGCCGGCCGCGAGCGTCTTCGCGAGCTCGGTCTTCCCCGCGCCGGGCGCGCCCTCGACGAGCAGCGGCTTCCCGAGTCTGAGCGCGAGGAGCGCGCTCGTCACGACGTCCTCGGAGGCGACGTAGTCCTGGTCGTCGAAGGCCGCGCGCACGTCGGCCTCCGTCACGTCCGCGAAGGCAGTCATCGCCCACCCCTAGACGCCGGACGGTGAAAGCCCCGACGCTCGCGCTCAGAGGAACTCCCGAACTTCCGAGTAGTACATGTCGTGGTGGTCGACGGCGCCGACGCGCTCGGCGATCTCCGTGGCGAGGACGTGCCAGCAGCGCTGGCTCGGGTCCTCGGAGTCGAGGTTGTACTGGCTGTCCCGGCACGTACAGCCGCCGTCCTCGACGACGTACTCGTCCTCGTGGCCGACGACGACGGTGAAGTCGTTGTACTGCTTCACGCGGCCCTCGCCGACGGCGTCGACGGCGCGCCGGCCCCGGTCGCCGTGGGCGGCGAGGAGGCGCGCGACGACGTCCGGCGTGAGTTCGCCCGCGTCCGCGAGCGCGTCTCGCCAGTCGCCGCGCTCGTCGGTCGTCCCGTCGGCGTCGCCGGCGTCGGCGTCGTCGGCCGTCACTGCTCGCACGTATTCGACGGCCGGGTAAAGAGCGTGTGGTTCGCCGCGCACGGGTGCGTGTCGTGTCCTTTAGGGTCGCGCCGCCCCGAGTGCGCCCATCATGGAGGTCACGGAGGGCGCAGTGACGGTCGACGTCTCCGAGCAGTCCGGGGAGGCCATCGAGGACGCGGTGTTCTTCAACCCCGAGCAGGAACTCAACCGGGATCTGACGGTGGCGGCGCTGCGCGCCTACCGGGAGCGCGAACCGCGCGCCGAGACGTACCTCGACGCGATGGCCGCCTCCGGCATTCGCGGTGTGCGCGCCGCGAACGACGGCTGGACGGCGACGCTCGTCGACCGCGACCCGGACGCCGTCGCGCTCGCGGAGGCGAACCTCGCGCGCAACGACTGCGAGGGCGACGTGCGCCACGACGACGCCAACGCCGTCCTCTGGGACCCACAGCGCGCCTTCGACGTCGTGGACCTCGACCCCTTCGGCACGCCCGCGCCCTTCCTCGACGCCGCGTTCGCGAACACGCGCGACCTCGTCTGCGTGACCGCGACCGACACCGCGCCGCTCTGCGGGGCGCACCTCAAGTCCGGTATCCGGAAGTATCAGACCGTCCCCCGGAACACCGAGTACCACGCGGAGGTCGGCGTTCGCGTCCTCCTCTCCGCGATGGCGCGCTCGGCGGCGCGCTTCGACGTCGGCATCACGCCCGTCCTCACGCACGCGACGCGCCACTACGTCCGCACGTACGTCGACCTCACGCACGCCGCGAGCGCCGCGAACGACGCCGTCGACGCGCTCGGGCACGTTCATCACTGCCCCGAGTGCCTCTGGCGCACCCACGAGTATGGCCTGCGCGCCGACCGCCCGGACGCCTGCCCGAACTGCGACGGCACGAACCTCCTCACCGCCGGCCCGCTCTGGCTCGAGGCCACCCGCGAGGACGCCTTCCTCGAGCGCGTCCGCGGGCAGTTGAGCGACGACATGGCGACGAAGGAGACCGCCGACGGCCTGCTCACCGACCTCCGAGAGGAGCTCGACACGCCGACGCACTACGACCAGCACAAGCTCTACGGGCGCTGGGGCGAGCCCGCCGTGGGCATGGACGAGTTCCTCGGCGCGCTCCGCGACGCCGGCCACGCCGCCTCGCGGACCCACTACGGCGGCACGACGTTCAAGACGGACGCGGACGTCGCCGAAATACGCGACGTCGCGCCCTGAGGGATGGAACGCCTCACCGACGCCGTCGCCGTCGCGCGCGCGGTCGTCGACCGGTCCAGCGACGCCGGCATCACCTTCCTCGCGGCCGCCGTCGCCTACTACGCCTTCGTCTCCCTCGTCCCGCTCCTCCTGCTCGCGCTCGCCGTCGGCACCGCGCTCGTCGGCGAGCGGGTCGCCGGCTACGTCGTCGGTACCACCGGCGCGTTCCTCACGCCCGCCGGCCAGCAGCTCGTCCGCGACGCCATCGCGGACGCCGCCGGCCGCAGCGGCGCCACCGTCGTCGGCGTCCTCGTGCTCTCGTGGTCCGCCCTCCGCGTCTTCCGAGGCCTCGACATGGCGTTCTCGCGCGTCTACGGCCAGCCGGAGGCCGAGCCGCTCGCCCAGCAGCTCGGCGACGGCCTCGTCGTGCTCTGCGCGGTCGGCGTCGCCGTCTTCTGCGCCGCCGCCGTCGGCGTCGCCGTCCCCTACGCCTTCGGCGGCGCGCTCGGCGACGCCCTCGGCACCGTCGCGCTCGTCTGCGTGCTCGTCTGCGTCTTCCTCCCGCTCTACTACGTCTTCCCGGACGCCGACGTCGCCCCGGGAGAAGTGTGGCCGGGCGCCGCGTTCGCGGCCGTCGGGTGGACGCTCCTCGCGGACGCCTTCCGCCTCTACACGACCTACATCGACGACTATCGCGTCTACGGCGTGCTCGGCGCCGCCGTCCTCCTCAGCACGTGGCTGTACGTCTCCGGGACTGTTATCATGGTCGGGGCGGTACTCAACGCCGTGCTCGCGGGACGAACAGACGAGACGGAGGCTGAACCGGACGGGAAGCGGGTCGAAACGGACGGCGGGCGCACCGAGCCGACGCCCGACGTCACGGAGCTCCAGCACCGCGTCGAGTCGCTCGAGCGCCAACTCGACGAGAAGACCCTCCACCGGGACGCCATCGAGGACGACCTGAAGGGGTACGTCCGCTCGCGCGTTCGGCGCAACCACGCCCGCGGCTGGGGCCCCTATCTCGTGCTGCTCTACGGCACCGTGATGACGCTCGGCGCGTTCTACTGGCTCGAGAGCGACGGCCTCGCGATTCTCGCCATGGTCGTCGTCTGGCTCTCCACGCTCGGCCTCTACGTCCTCATGGTGCTCTTCGGCGCCGGGCTGAACGCCCTCGGCGTGCCCGGGAAGGCCGTGGGTTGGCTGCGCTCGAAGCAGTGAGAGGCGTCGGCGTCACGAGCGCGCTCACGGACGCGCTCCCGTCCGCGCTCGTGCCCGTCCTCGAACTCCTGACGCAACTCGGCGACGCGTGGTTCGTGATGGTCGCCGTCGCCACCGTCTACTGGGTCGGCCCCCGCTACGGCCTCCTCAGCGCGCGCGACGCCACGCGCTACGCCGCCGTCGGCCTCGCCGCCTTCGGCGCCATCGTCGCGCTGAAAGGCGTCTTCGCGCTCCCGCGCCCGCCCGCCAGCGTCGCGCTCGTCCACACCGACGGCCACGGCTTCCCGAGCGGCCACGCGACCGCCGCCGCCGCACTCTACGGCGGCGCCGCCGCCCTCTTCGCGCGGCCGGCGCGACGGACGCGCTGGCTTCTCGCGGCCGGCTTCGTCGCCGTCGTCAGCGCCACCCGCCTCCTCCTCGGCGTCCACTACCTCGCCGACGTGCTCGCGGGCGCGCTCGTCGGCGCGCTCGTCGTCGCGTGCGTGCTCGCGCTCACGCGTCGCCGCCATAGCCTCGGCTTCCTCTTCGCCGCCGCGCTCGGCGTCTGTGCGCTCGCCGCCGCCGGGCCGACGGTCGACGCGCTCGCCTCGGTCGGCATCACGCTCGGCGCGCTCTGTGGGTACGCGGTCGCGACGCGCTACGGGCGCGCGCGCGTCAGCGCACCGCTGGCGCTCTGCGGCCTCCTCGTCTTCGGCGGGTTCGGCATCGCCGCGCTGAAGGCGCCGCTGCCCGGATACGGCGTCGTAATAACGAGTATGGTGGCGGGCGCCGGCGTCCTCGCGCTCCCGGCGACCCGGTCGCTCAGTCAGAACTTCTCGAGGTAGCGCTCCTTCTCCCAGTCGGAGACCTGGATGCGGTAGCCGGTGTGCTCCTCGCGCTTGGCCTCGATGAACTTCTCGGTGATGTGCTCGCCGAGCGCGTTCTGGACGACGTCGTCCGCCTCGAGGGCGTCGACGGCCTCGCCGAGGTTCGCCGGGAGCGTCTCGATGCCGTACTCCTCGCGCTTGGCCTCGTCGAACTCGTAGATGTTCTCGCGCACCGGGTCGGGCGCCTCAAGGCCCTGCTCGATGCCGTCAAGACCCGCGTGGATGAGCGCGGCGAACGCGAGGTACGGGTTACAGGACGGGTCCGGGAAGCGCGCCTCGATGCGGGAGGCGGCCGGGACGCGCGCGGCGGGCTTGCGGATGAGCGCGGAGCGGTTCCGGTCGGACCACGCGACGTAGACCGGGGCCTCGTAGCCGGGGACGAGGCGCTTGTAGGAGTTCACCGTCGGGTTCGAGACGGCCGTGATGGCGGGCGCGTGCTCGAGGATGCCCGCGAGGAACTGGTGGGCGGTCTCGGAGAGGTCGAACTCGTCGTCCTCGTCGTGGAAGGCGTTCTCGCCGTCCTCGAAGAGCGAGAAGTGCGTGTGCATCCCGGAGCCGTTGATCTCCGCGATCGGCTTCGGCATGAACGTCGCGTGCAGGTCGTGCTCGGCGGCGATGGCCCGAACGACCGTGCGGAAGGTGCCGACGTTGTCGGCCGTCGTGAGCGCGTCGTCGTACTCGAAGTTGATCTCGTGCTGGGACTCCGCGACCTCGTGGTGGGAGGCCTCGATCTCGAAGCCCATCTCCTCGAGGCCCTTGATGATGTCGCGCCGGACGTCCGCCGCGAGGTCCTTCGGCGCGAGGTCGAAGTAGCCACCGACGTCGGAGAGTTCGGTCGTCGCGCGGCCCTCCTCGTCCTCCTCGAAGAGGAAGAACTCGGGTTCGGGGGCGGCGTTGACCTCGTAGCCCATCTCCTCGGCCCGATCGATCGCGTTCTTCAGGACGCGGCGCGGGTCGCCCTCGAAGGGCTCGCCCGTGGACGTGTTGATGACGTCACAGATGAGGCGGGCGGATGCGCCGTCTTCGCGCTTGCGCCACGGGAGAACGGAGAACGTCTCGGGGTCCGGCTTCAGGCGCATGTCGGACTCCTGAATGCGGACGAAACCCTCGATAGAGGAACCGTCGAAGTAGATACCGTCAGTGAACGCCTTCTCAGCCTGCTCGGCCGGCACGGAGACGTTCTTCACGGTCCCCATAATGTCCGTGAACTGGAGTCGGAGGAAGTCGACGTTCTTCTCCTCGATCTCGTCCAGAACGTCCTGTTCCGTCTCGCTGAGGCCACCGTCTGCAGCGTAGTTGCCGTTCGTCATTGGTTACGTCGTTCGATGCAAACGCACGGAATACTAAAGCGGTTCCGGTCCTTGCAAATCTTTTCGCCACCCGGGGAAATGGACGTTCGTTAAATTCTAATGCCCCGGACGCGTCTAGGACTGTATGACCTACGAGAACCTCGACGCCGAGCTGATTAACGCGTTGCTGGGGGACGGGCGGGCGAGCCTGCGGAGCCTGGCGGAGGAGCTCGACGTGTCGGTGACGACGGTGTCGAACCACCTCTCCGACCTCGAAGACGAGGGCGTCATCAGGGGCTACACGCCGATCGTGGACTACGACAAGTTGGGGTACGACGTGACGGCGATCCTGCAGTTGAAGGTCGAAGGGGGCGCGCTCCCGGACCTCACCGACCGGTTGCGCGCGCACAAGCAGATGGTGTCGGTCTACGAGGTGACCGGCGACTACGACGTCATCGCCGTCGGCAAGTTCACCGACACCGATGACATGAATACCCTCATCAAGGAGTTGCTCGGCGACGCCGACATCAACGAGTCCGCCACCAGCGTCGTCCTCGACGCCGCTGTCGAAAACCAGCAGTTCCAACTCGACATCGACGGCGAGTAACTCCCCCGCCGTTCTGCGGTTTCAGCGCGACGCGTAGGTACGACTGTGCGCGGAGCGGCAAAGAAGAACGGATGGGCCGAACGGTCGGCGGGCGATACGCGAGCGACTCGGGGGCGAAACGCGGCTTCTTCGGAAGCCGGAGTTACATCATGCCGCCCATGCCGCCCATGCCGCCCATGCCGCCTGCGCCGCCGGGGCCGCCCTCGTCGCCACCCTTGTCGGTGGAGAGGTCGCCGGCGGAGATGATGTCGTCGATTTTGAGAACGAGGTTCGCGGCCTCGGTGGCGCTACTGATCGCCTGCTCCTTCGCGTGCGCGGTCTCGACGACACCGGCGTCGAGGGAGTTCTCGAGGTCGCCCGTGAGGACGTTCAGGCCGGTGCGGCTCTCGCCGGACTCGTGCGCGGAGCGCAGGTCGACGAGGATGTCGATCGGGTCGAGGCCGGCGTTCTCGGCGAGGACGCGCGGAACGAGTTCGAGGGAGTCCGCGAACGCCTCGACGGCGAGCTGCTCGCGGCCGCTGACGGAGTCCGCGTAGTTGCGGAGCTGGTCGGCGACCTCGACTTCGATGGCGCCGCCGCCGGGGAGGACGCGACCGTCCGAGATCGTCTGCGCGGCGACGTCGAGCGCGTCGGTGACGCCGCGCTCGAGCTCGTCGACGACGTGGTCGGTGGAGCCGCGGAGGATGAGCGTGACGCCGTGGGCGGTCTCACCGGTGCCCTCGATGTAGAAGAGCTCGTCCTCGTCGTCGCGACGGACGCTCCCGCGACCGAGGTCGGCCTCGGTGAGGGCATCGAGGTCGGAGACGATGGTCGCGCCGAGGACCTCCTTCAGGAACTCGACGTCGGACTTCTTCACGCGGCGGACGGCGAGGATGCCCTCCTTCGCGAGGTAGTGCTGGGCCATGTCGTCGATGCCCTTCTGGCAGAGGACGACGTCCGCACCACTGTCCACGATCTTCTGAACCTTCTCCTTGAGCT
This sequence comes from Halarchaeum grantii, assembly GCF_014647455.2. Taxonomy (NCBI): domain Archaea; kingdom Methanobacteriati; phylum Methanobacteriota; class Halobacteria; order Halobacteriales; family Halobacteriaceae; genus Halarchaeum; species Halarchaeum grantii. The sequence goes on from NZ_BMPF01000001.1 coordinate 947,003, forward strand.
GCTTCTCCTCCTGGTCGAGGAACTGCTGGAGCTGGTCGGGGCTGTCGATGCTGACGGAGGTGTCGGCGTTGGCCTCCTCGACCTCGATGGCCTCGTTGAGGAGGAGGACGTCCGCGTCGTCGAACTCGGTCGGCATCGAGTCGATGACGGGGTCCTTGGAGACGGTCGCGCCCTTGAGGAGCTCGGACTCGGAGACGGCGCGCCCGGTCTGCGTCTCGATGTTGATGTTCGCGACGTCGACGACGGTGGAGCCGTCGTCGGCGTCGACGGAGACGGCGCGGAGCGCCTCGTAGAGGAGGCCGCTGAGGAGTTCCTTGTCGATCTCGGCGCTCTTGCCGGTCATGGAGGTCTCGGCGACGGAGCGCACGAGGTCCTCGTCGTCGGGGTCGACGTCGACGGCTTCCTCGTCGACGAACTCGCGGGCCTTCTCGCTCGCGAGGTTGTACCCCTTGATGACGGCGGTCGGGTGGATGTCCTGCTCGAGGAGGCCCTCGGCGTTCTTGAGGAGTTCACCCGCGATGGCGACGGCGGTCGTCGTCCCGTCGCCGGCCTCGTCCTCCTGGGTTTCGGCGACTTCGACGATCATCTCGGCCGTCGGGTTGTCGATGTCCATCTTCTCGAGGATGGTGACGCCGTCGTTCGTGATCGTGACGTCACCCATGTCGTCCACGAGCATCTTGTCCATCCCCTTCGGGCCGAGCGTGGAGCGCACGGCGTCCGCGACGGCGCGAGCCGCCGAGATGTTGTGCTCCTGCGCGTCCTTGTCCTTTACTCGCTGCGCGTCGTCGCCCATGATGACCATCGGCTGGCCCTGCATACGTCGCTGAGACATCGTCACCGCAAGGATTGTTTGTCCTTCTATATAAAACTTTCTGCAACTGGTTCCCCGGACGGCCGCGAGAGGGGCTGAGAACCGAGTATCGTGATAGTCGTTACCGTGGGTCGTGGCGTTCGGACCCGGCTTCGCGCTCGGGGGACCGCCGCGAGGCCGGACGACGGCGAGAGCCGCGCGAACGACGGAGCGCCGCGAGGCCGACGGACGCGAAGGCTTTTTTCGCTGCCCGTCGGCGACGGACGTATGGGAACACGAACGCTCGCCGAGAGCGCCGACTCCCGAACCGGTCTCGCCGCCGCCCTCGTGTCCCGGCTCGTCGCGGGCGCGCTCGGCTGGCTCCTGATCGGGGCCGGTGTGCTCGGCGTCGGATACACCCTCGTTCGCGCGCTCGGACCCGCACCCCAGAGCGCGGTCGGAAGCACACTCGCGCTCGCGGCGTCGCTCGCCGCCGTCGCGGTCGGCGTCTACGGCCACCCCGGCTTCCGCGAGCGACTCCGCGCCCGCCGCGACTGACCGGTCCCCTACATTTAACGCCCGCGTGCGTCAACTCCGACTCATGTCCGCCCTCCCCGTCTCCGTCGGCATCGCCCTCCTCGCCGTCGCCGCGTTCGCCGGCGTCTACGGTCGCCGCCAGCACCGCCGGAGCGCGCTCGTCCGGGCCACCGAGACGACCGACGTCCGAGACGTCCGCGAGGAAGGCCGCATCGAGTTGCGGGGCACCGTCCGCGCCGCCGAGCCGTTCGACTCCCCGATTCGCGGCCACCCGGCCGCCCTCGCCGCATGGGAGGTCGAGGAGTGGGACGAGCGCGGCAACTCCGAGATGTGGGAGACGCGCGCCGAAGGCGTCTACGCGACGCCGTTCGCCCTCGACGACGGCACCGGCCGCGTCACCGTCGACGTCGGCGACCACGTCAGCGACGTCTCCTCGGGCACCGGCATCCACGAGATACAGGTCGGGCCAATCGACGTCGACCGCCTCACCGACGTCGGCGTCTCCGCCGACGACGTTCTCGCCGTCCTCGACGAGTTCGCCGTCGGCGTCAGCGTCCCCCCGGACGCCGACCCGCCCGAGCGCATCGCCGATTTCGTCCGGGGCGAAGCCGGGCTCGCGGGGCAGAGCGACTCCGTCACGAACGTCCTCGATTTCGGGACGGCGCACGGCGAACGCCGCTACTACGAGGGGGTCCTCGCGCCCGGCGACGACGTCTACGTCCTCGGGCACGCACGCGCCACCGAGGGCGCCACGCACCCGCTCAAGCCCGAGGGCGTCGTCGTCACCCCGGTCGAGGGCGAGACGTTCATCGTCTCCGACCGGCCCGAGTCCGAGCTCGTCGATGCGTTCGGGGCCTACCGATACGCGTACGCCGGCGCCGCGCTCGCCGCCGCCGTCGGGGTCGGCGTGCTCGCGGTCGGCCTCGGCGTCGTCTAGGCCGGTGCGCGTTCGCGTCCGGTCACCGAACGGGCGGACGCGGCGCTCGTCGGCGGGAAATCCAGAGAGAAGACGCCGGGACTGGGATTTGAACCCAGAACCCCATAAGGGGACACGCTTTCCAGGCGTGCGCTTTGCCATTCGGCCATCCCGGCCTGCATTCCCTCGTAACTCGGTCGTCGGTTTAAACCCTTCTTTTCGAGTCAGGGCCGGGCGACGCGCGCGCCGGCCGCGCCCGCGACGCCGACGACGACGGCGACCGCGAGCAGGACCGGGAGCGCGGGCCGACCGCCGATCGCGTAGTACCCGAGGCCGAGTATCAGGAACGCGAGCGCGGCGACGGCGCCCCACGCGGCCGTGGGCGCGGCCGGCATCTAGTCGCGCTGGGCGGCGACCGCCTCGATCTCGACCGCGACGCCCTTCGGGAGGTCGGCGACCGCGAACGCGCTCCGGGCGGGCGGGTTGTCCGTGAAGTACTCGCCGTAGGCGTCGTTCATCTCCGCGAAGTCGTCGATGTCCGCGAGGAGGACCGTCGTCTTGAGGACGTCCTGCATCGTGAGGCCCTCCTCCTCGAGGATGGCCTTCACGTTCTCGAGACACTGGCGGGTCTGCGTCGAGACGCCCTCCTCGCTGAGGGTCTCGCCGTCCGGCGTGAGCGGGATCTGTCCGGCGGTGTAGACGACGTTCCCGTCGGTGGTCGCTTGGCTGTACGCGCCGACGGCGGCGGGCGCGTCCGGCGTCTCGATGATGCGTTTCATGCGCGGACTGTAGTCGTCCCCGGACTTAACTGTGGGCGCGTTTCGCCGACCACCACGGTATTTTGCACGCGGCCGCCAACGGACGCGCATGCGCCGACTCCGCGTCGCCCTCCTCGCGGCCGTCGCCTCGCTCCTCACCCTCGCCGTCGCGGGCCTCCGCCGCGCGCGCCGACGCGCCGCCGGTATCCCGCTGAGCCCCGTCACCGCAGGCGCACGCGTCGGGGCCGACTTCCCGGAGCGCGCCGGCCTCACCACGGGCGAGGAGCCCGCGGGCGAGATGGACGACATGGCACACTACGCCCGCGACGGCTTCGACCCCGAGCGCGTCCACCCGAGCGTCCGGGCGTTCTACGAGTCGACGAGCGACTACCCGATGACGGCGACGGTGACGTGGCACCGCGGCTTTCGGCTGGGCGCGGCGCTCGCCGCGCGCGTCACGAGCGCCGTCGAGCAGTTGAACCTCCCCGGCCCGTTCGCGGCGTCGACGGTCGCGCTGACGAGTCGCTTCGCCGACGTCCGCGCGGACGCCGACCCGCGCGACGACGTCCGGGCGTGGGTGCGCACGGACCGCGAGACGGGCGAGGCGGTGTTCGTCGCGCTCTACGGGAGCTACGAGCGCGACGGCGAGCGCTACGTCACGGTCGCCGTCCCGCTGCCGTGGGCGAACCTCTCGACGGTGCTCCGCCTCGACCACCACGACGGCGACGGCGCGGGCGCCACGGGCGTCGCGCTCACGACGCTGTCCGGCGACGACCCCGGCCTCTATCTGGTGACGCCGCTCGGCACGCTCGCGCTGCCGCTCGAACAGCGCTTCACCGTCCGCCCGGACGGGGACGGCGTCCGGGCGACGCAGACGATGTGGGTCCGTGGCGTGCGCTTCCTCACCATCGAGTACGACGCCGAGCGCGACGCCTGAGTCTCAGACGAGGAGTTCGACCTCGTAGCCCTCCGCGCGGAGGCGCTCGAGCAGACCCTCGACGTGCTCCTCGCCCCGAGTTTCGAGGTCGAGTTCGACTTCGGCGTCCGAGAGCGCGACGTCCCGGTTCGTCCGGTCGTGCTGGATGGCGTAGATGTTCGCGCGCTCGTCCGTGAGGACGTCGAGGAGGGTGTCGAGCGCGCCCGGGCGGTCCTTCAGGACGGTGCGGAGCTTGACGTAGCGGCCCTGGTCGACGAGGCCGCGCATGACGACGGTCGTGAGCAGGTTGAGGTCGATGTTCCCGCCGGAGAGCACGGGGACGATTGTCTCTCCCTCCTCGTAGACGTACTTGCCGGTGAGGAGCGCGGCGAGCGGGACGGCGCCCGCGCCCTCGACGAGCGTCTTCCCGCGCTCCAGGAGGAGGACGAGCGCGTTCGCGATCTCGGCGTCGCTCACGGTGACGACCTCGTCGACGCGCTCGCGGATCACGGGGAAGGTGTGTTGGCCGACGCCCCGAACGGCGATGCCGTCCGCGATGGTGTCGACGTGCTCGAGTTTCTGCACGCTCCCCTTCCGGAGGCTGTCCGCGACGCTCGAAGCGCCCTCGGCTTGGACGCCGACAACGGTGACGTTCGGCGCGATGCCCTTCACGGCCGTCGCGACGCCGCTGATGAGGCCGCCCCCGCCGATGGGGACGACGACCGTGTCGACCTCGGGGAGGTCCGCCAGTATCTCGACGCCGATGGTGCCCTGTCCCGCCATCACCGCCTCGTCGTCGAAGGCGTGGACGTACGTGCGGCCCTCGGCGGCCTCGATGTCGTGGGCGCGCTCGGCGGCCTCGTCGTAGTCGACGCCGTGCAACTCGACGGTCGCGCCGTAGCTTCGGGTGGCCTTCACCTTCGAGATGGGCGCGGTTTCGGGCATCACCACGGTCGCGTCGACCCCCGCGCGCGTCGCCGCGAGCGCGACGCCCTGCGCGTGATTCCCCGCTGAGGCCGTGACGACGCCCGCCTCGCGCTCCGCGTCGGTGAGGCGCGTGATGCGGTTCGCGGCACCGCGAACCTTGAACGACCCGGTGCGCTGGGCGTTCTCGAGCTTCAAGTGGACCTCGGTACCGGTCATCGACGAGAACGTGTAGGAGTGATCGAGCGGCGTGTGCCGCGCCACCTCGCGGACGGCGGCTTCGGCCTCGCGGACGTCCTCCAGTTCGAGCATGGTGGGAGTAGACGGAGGTGTCCCTAAGCGGTTCGGGTCAACGGAGAACGGGGGACGCGTGTGACGATTCGACCCACGTACCGGACCCACATAAGCACGCGGATACCGGAGTGAAAGTGAAGCCGGCGGTGCCGCGACCCGCAGGCCTTTCGTCGGCCCGCCCGGACGGCCGATGTGGACTCACGTCTGGTCGCCACGTGGCGTCGCGTCCTCGCGCTCGCGTGGCCCGTGATGGCCTCCCAGACCCTCCGCACGCTGATGCGGACCGTCGACGTCCTCGTCACCGCGACGTTCTCCCCCGCCGCCGTCGTCGCCGTCGGTCTCGCCGATCTCTACGGGCGCATCCCCCTCCGTATCGGCCTCGGCTTCGGGAGCGCCGCCATCGCGCTCGCCAGCCAAGACACCGGCGCGGACGCCGACGCCAACCGCGCCGAAGCCGTCTCCAGCGCCCTCGCCATGGGCCTCCTCGCCGGCGTCCCAATCGCCCTCTGCGGCGTCTCCCTCGGCGGACCGCTCATCCGACTCTTCGGCGCGAGCGGCGCCACCGTCGCCCTCGGCGCCACCTACCTCGGCGTCGTCCTCGCCACCGCGCCCGCGCGCCACGTCTCCCTCGTCGCCTCGCGCGCCCTCCAAGGCACCGGTGACACCCGCACCCCGATGTACGTTACCGGCGTCACGAACCTCACCAACATCACCGGGTCGCTCGTCCTCGGTCTCGGCCTCCTCGGCGTGGCGTCCTACGGCGTCCTCGGCGTCGCGGCCGCCACCGCCGCCTCCAACGTCCTCTCCGCCGCCCTCCTCGTCGCCACCATCCACTACCGAAAGGCCGACCTCGCGCTCGTCCGACCGCGCGACCTCGTCGTCGCCCGCCAGCTCCTCGCCGTCGCCGCGCCCAAGATCGCCGAAGGCTTCGCCACCACGCTCGCCGAATTCCCCTTCAACGCGCTCCTCCTCGGCTTCGGCACGCCCGTCAACGCCGGCTTCCAGATCGGCCGACGCGTCTACCAACAGGTCACCGGGCCGCTCTCCCGGGGGTACAGAACCGCCGTCGGCGTCCTCGTCGGCCACGCGCTCGGCGACGGCGACCCCGGCGAAGCGCGCTATCGCGGCTGGGCGACCACCGGCCTCGCCGTCGGCACCGTCGGCACCATCGGCCTCGTGCTCGTCGCCCTCGCCCCCGACGCCGTTCGCCTCCTCGCCGGCGGCTCGCCCGACGCGCTCCCCTACGCGACCTCGTTCGCGCGCGTCTACGGCTACACCGCCGCGTTCGTCGCCGCGTTCACCGTCCTCTCCGGCGCGCTCGGTGGGGCCTCCGAGACCCGCATCCCGCTCTTCGCGCGCACCACCGGCGTCTTCGGCGGCCTCGTCGGGGGCACCTACGCGCTCGGCGTCGTCCTCGGCTGGGGACCCCTCGGCGCCTACGTCGCCGTCGGCGGCCAGTACGTCTGGATGGCCGCCGTCGCCGTCGTCGGCTTCGCCTGCTCCGACTGGGCGCGACGCGCCACCGACATGATGGCCGAACGCGGGAGCACCACCCCCGACGACTAGAGGAACTGCTCGAGCTGGCGCGTCCGGCGCTCGACGTCGAAGAACGGCTCGAGCGAATCGTCGGCCGCGAGACGCTCGAAGAAGAGCAACACGTCCGCGCCGCGCGTCTCCGCGTCCGTCGCCACCGCCTCGATCTCCGCGCGATAGAGGACGAGCGACTCCACGAGCGCGAGCAGGCACGCGAGCGCCGCGCCCGCCTCCTCGTTCGGCGGGAACGCGTCGCTGACCGTCCGGAAATCCGGGTTCTCCTCCGGCGGGTCGTCGACCGGCGCGACCGCGAGACAGCGCGTACAGAGCTCCGCGCCCGGGCGGTCGTCCGGGAGATACTCGCCCAACGCCTCGGGGACGCGAAACGCGACCGTCTCGGCGCCACAGCGCTGACAGGACATACCGGCCCTCGGCGCGCCGACGACATAGCTCCGGCGACGAGAGAACGAGCAGACGGCGAGAAACGAGAGAACGGGGAAACGGGAGAACGGGAAGGAAACCGGCTGCGCGAGGAGTCAGTCCGCGGACTCGGCCGCCGACTCGGCCTCCGCGGCCGCCGCGCGCTCCTCCTCTTCCTTCTTGTTCTTCACCTTCTTCATGCGGAAGATCTCCTCGCGCTCCTGCTCCTCGAGCTTCTGCTCGATGTAGTCCTGCGAGTCGTAGAGGTCCGGCAGGACCGTGAACTCGAGGGCGTTCACGCGGCGCTTCGTGCTCTCGATCTCGTCGAGGAGCTTCTTCATCGCCGTCTCGACCTCGGCGGCGAGCACGATGGTTTCGAGGAGCTCCTCGTAGGCCTCGGCGGCCTCGTCGATGCGGGAGCTCGTGCCGATGACGCCGTAGCCACGCTGATCGAGGCTCTTCTGGACGCGCGAGGCCTCGATCTGCGGGACGACGACGCCCATGATGTTGTGCGACTCCACCGTTATCTCCGGGTGGTCCTTCAGCGCCGCCGCCGCGCCGCGTACCGCGACGTCGCCCTCCATCGCGCGCGCCATGTTGATGGTGCGCTGGGCGTCCTCGTAGTCCTGCTCGAGGTCCGCGCGGACGTCCTGCGCCTGATCGAGGATGTCCATGAACTCCATGATGAGGCCGTCACGCTTCTGCTCGAGCGTGTCGTGGCCCCGCTCGGAGAGGTCGATGCGGTCCTCGATCTCCATCAGGTTCTTCCGCGTCGGCTTGACGTCCTCGGCCATCGTTCGTTAGGCCTCCGCTTCCTCGGTATCGCCGCCCTCGGCCTCCTCGGCGTCGGACGGCTCGTCGCCGTAGTACTCCTCGATGTGCTCCTCGTCGATCCGCGAGAGCTCCGTCTTCGGGAGGATGGAGAGGACGTCCCACGCCTGATCGAGCGTCTCCTCGATGGTGCGGTCCGTGTGGAAGCCCTGGTCGACGAACTCCTGCTCGAAGGCCTCAGCGAAGTCGAGGACCTTGTTGTCGCGCTCGTCGAGCGCTTCGCGCCCGACGATGTTCACGAGGTCGCGCAGGTCCTTCCCCTCCGCGTAGGACGCGAAGAGCTGGTCGGAGACCCCGGAGTGGTCGGCGCGGGTGATGCCCTCGCCGATGCCGTCGTCCATCAGACGCGAGAGCGACGGCAGCACGTCGATCGGCGGCTCGACGCCCTGACTGTTCAGCTCGCGGCCGAGCATGATCTGACCCTCCGTGATGTACCCCGTGAGGTCGGGGATCGGGTGGGTGTCGTCGTCGCCCGGCATCGTCAGGATCGGGATCTGCGTCACGGAGCCGTCCTCGCCCTCGAGGCGCCCGGCGCGCTCGTAGAGCTGGGCGAGGTCCGTGTACATGTAGCCCGGGTAGCCACGGCGGCCCGGGACCTCCTCGCGCGCCGCGCCGATCTCGCGCAGCGCCTCACAGTAGTTCGTCATGTCCGTGAGGATCGTGAGGACGTGGTAGTCCTTCTCGAACGCGAGGTACTCGGCGGTCGTCAGCGCCATGCGCGGCGTGACCGTCCGCTCGACGGCGGGGTCGTCCGCGAGGTTCAGGAAGACGACGCTGCGCTCGAGCGCGCCCGTGCGCTCGAAGTCGTCCATGAACTCGTTGGCCTCCTCCTGCGTGATGCCCATGCCGGCGAAGACGACGGCGAACTCCGTCTCCTCGCCCTCCTCGGCGACGTCCTCCGGGACGGTCGCCTGGCGAGCGATCTGGAGTGCGAGATCGCTGTGCGGGAGCCCCGACGCGCTGAAGATCGGAAGCTTCTGCCCGCGCACGAGCGTGTTCATCCCGTCGATGGCGGAGATACCCGTCTGGATGAACTCCTCGGGGTACTCGCGGGCGTTCGGGTTGATCGCCGCGCCGACGATGTTGCGGCGCTCGTCCGGGACGATGTCCGGGCCGCCGTCGATGGGGTTGCCGGAGCCGTCGAGGACGCGCCCGAGGAGATCCTCGGTGACCGGGAGCTTGAGCGTCTCGCCGAGGAAGCGGACGGAGGCGTCCCGCCCGATACCCTCGGTGCCCTCGAAGACCTGAATCGCGACGAACTCTTCTGCGGTCTCGAGAACCTGACCGCGCTTGACCTCCCCGCTCGGCGTCTCGATCTCGACGATCTCGTCGTAGCCGATGGGTTCGTCGGTCTCGACGTACACCAGCGGACCGCTGACTTCCGTGATTGTCTGGTACTCTTTCATTAGTAGAGGGCCTGGAGCTGTTCCGTGATCTCTGCTTCGAGTTCCTCGACGTACTCCTCGTAGTCCTCCTGCGTCGCGATCCGGTTGAGCCGGGGCGCGGCGTCGATGGACGTGATCTCTTCGACGGGCGCACCCGCCTCGAGAGCGGCGAACGCCTCGTCGTTGTAGGTGTGGATCGCCGTGAGGATCTCGTAGGTCTTCTCCGGCGGCGAGAAGGTGTCCACGTCGTGGAAGGCGTCCTGCTGGAGGAACGCCTCGCGCAGGTAGCGCGCGACGTCGAGCGTGAGCTGCTGGTCGTCCGGCAGGGCGTCGCGCCCGACGAGCTGGACGATTTCCTGCAGTTCGTCCTCCTCGTCGAGGACGTCGACCGCCCACTGGCGCTCCTCCGGCCAGTCGCCCGCGACGTTGTCTTCGAACCACGGGTCGAGCTGGTCCTTGTAGAGCGAGTAGGACTCCGTCCAGTTGATCGACGGGAAGTGCCGGGACTCCGCGAGGTCCGCGTCGAGCGCCCAGAACGTCTTCACGATACGGAGCGTGTTCTGCGTGACCGGCTCGGAGAAGTCACCGCCCGGCGGGCTGACCGCGCCCACGACGGAGACCGACCCCTCGTTCCCGCTCAGCGTCTCGAAGCGACCCGCGCGCTCGTAGAACTGCGCGAGGCGCGCCGCGAGATACGCGGGGTACCCCTCCTCGCCGGGCATCTCCTCGAGACGCGAGGAGATCTCGCGCATCGCCTCCGCCCACCGCGAGGTGGAGTCGGCCATCAGCGCGACGTCGTAGCCCATGTCGCGGTAGAACTCCGCGATGGTGATACCCGTGTAGATGCAGGACTCGCGGGCCGCGACCGGCATGTTCGAGGTGTTCGCGATGAGCGTCGTCCGCGCCATCAGCGGGTTGCCGGACTTCGGGTCCGTGAGGTCGGGGAAGTCCTCGATGACCTCCGTCATCTCGTTCCCGCGCTCGCCACAGCCGATGTAGACGACGATGTCCGCGTCACTCCACTTCGCGAGCTGCTGCTGGGTGACGGTCTTCCCGGAACCGAACGGACCCGGGATGGCGGCCGTCCCGCCCTTCGCGATGGGGAAGAGGCCGTCCTGCACGCGCTGGCCGGTGATGAGGGGCTCGGTCGGCGTGAACTTCTCCTCGGAGGGACGGGCCTGTCGGACCGGCCACTCCTGGTGCATCGTCACTTCCTCGCCGTTGTCGAGGACGACGATCGGCTCGGTGACGACGTGCTCGCCGCCGTTGACCTCGACGACCTCGCCGCCCTCGAAGGTCGGGGGGACGAGGACCTTGTGCTCGATGCTGACCGTCTCGGGAACGGTCCCGACCTGGTCGCCGGGTTCGACGACGTCGCCCTCGGAGACCGTCGGGGAGAAGTCCCACGACTTCTCGAGGTCGATACCGGGGGCGTCGACCCCACGGTCGAGGAACGCGCCCATCTCGTCCTCGAGGACGTCGAGCGGGCGCTGGACGCCGTCGTAGATGGTGTCCAGCACGCCCGGACCGAGGTCGACGGTCAGGGGTTCGCCGGTGTTCTCGACGGGCTCACCCGGGGAGACGCCGGACGTCTCCTCGTAGACCTGGATCGTCGTCGTGTCGCCCTCTATCTCGATGACCTCGCCCATCAGCCCTTCGTCGCCGACGTAGACGACGTCGTTCATCTGGGCGTTGAGGCCCGTGGCGGTCACGACCGGACCGCTCACGCTCGCGATTTCGCCGGAGTCTGTTACGGTGTCTGTCTGACTCATTCGTTCTCACCTTCGTCTTGCGCCATCAGGTCGATACCGATGGCGCGCTTGATCTGGTCGCGCATCCCGCTGCTCCCGCCGGCGCCGCCACCGATGGTGACGACGGTCGGCTCGACGCTCGTCTCCACGCGCTCCCGGACGGTCCGCGAGAGGTAGTCGAGGTCGTCGGCGTGCATCACGATGATGCCGACGTCCTCCGTGGCGAAGACGTCCTCGACGGCGTCGTCGAGCGCCTCGCCCTTCTCCTCCTCGGGAACGTTCCGGAACTCGCGGACGCCCGCGAGTCGGAAGCCCGTCGTGAACTCGGCAGTGCCGACGACGGCGATCTCCTGACTCATAGCATCACCAGTTCCCGTTCGATCTCCTCTTGGCTCAGCCCGACCTCCCGACCGCGCGCGATCGCGCGGATGTTGTCGACCTCCCGCTCCTTCGCGAGAACGAACGCGAGGACGGGACAGACCGACAGCGGGAAGACGTGCGAGAGATGGTCGGCGTAGCCGAGGAGCGCGGCGTCGAGCGCGTGCTCGAAGCCGATGAGCGACTCGGTGGACTCGAGCGTTTCGAGGGCCGGGCCGACCTCGTCACCGTAGCGGCTGTCGCGCAGGCGGGCGACGAGTTCGTCGCGGTTGCCGACGAGCGATGCGAGCTCGTTCGCCTCGAAGAGCCGACCGCCCTCGATGTAGTAGTCCGCCGGGTCCATCTCCCCGCCGCTGCGGGCGATTCGGAACGCGTTCCGGACGTTCCGGAAGTCGACCTCCGCCTGCAGGAACTTCACGAACTCCCGCGTCCCGCTCTCCGTCGTGGCGTTCAGGCCACGGAGGAGGTTGTCGTAGAACGTCCGGTCGACGGCGTTCTCGAGCGGGACGAGCGACCCCGTCTCCTCGTAGTCGTCGAGCGCGTCCTGCAGGGACGCGCCGAAGAGCGTTCCCTCGAGCGTCTCGACGACCTCCTCGACCGCCGCGCACTCCTGTAGGCGCGTGAGGAGGCGCTCGCCGAACTCGCCGGCGTGGATGAAGTCGTCCTCGATGACGGTCGACTCCGTCTCCGAGTAGACGCCACGAAGCGCCGTCTTCGCGTTCCACGCGTCGAACTTCCGGAGGTAGCGCGAGATAAGGTCGTAGAGCGTCCCCTGCGACCACTCGAGGAGGTCCTCGAAGTGCCGCGCGAGGTTGCGGTTGAGCGCGTACTCCACGAGGTCTACGCCCGTGTAGCGCGACCCGAGCGCGTTGATCTCGGGTCCGTACTCGGTCTCCTCCATGAAACGGGCGATCTCGCTCGGACCCATGCGGGTGAGCTTGTCGTACTCCTCCTCACCGAAGAGGGCCGCCCAGCGCGAACGCACACGGGCGTTCACGTAGGAGTAGTTCGACGCGTCGCGACTGATGACGTTCATTGCTCGTCGAACAGTCGGTCGGAGATCTGCTTCAGTTCGTCCTCCCAGACGTCCGCGAGGACGCTGTCGAACGTGTTCTTCACTCGGACGCGCGAGCTCTCGCTCTCGACGACGACGCCGCCGAGGCAGTCTATTTCGCCGGCCGGAGCGACGTTCTGTCGCCCCTCGAGGAGCTCCTCGATGAGCGCCTCGTCGCCGGCTGCGTAGTGGACGGCGAGCTGCGCGTCCTCGGCGAACTCCCCGAGGGAGTTCGTGAGGAGCGACTCGGTGAGCTCCCGACGCTGGTCTGCGTCGAGGTCGGCGATACGCGACTCGACACGGTCGCGGACGTCGTCGAGCGCTTCGCGCCGCGCGCTCATCCGCTCGTGCTTGGCTTCGAGCTTCGCGCTGGAGAGCTCCTGCTCGCGCAGCTGGTCGATCTCCCGCTCGACCTCGGCTTCGGCGTCGGAGACGATCTCCTCGGCCTCCGACTCGGCGTCGGAGACGATCTCCTCGGCCTCCGACTCGGCGTCCTGACGGATGGCCTCGGCCTGTTCCTCGGCCTCCTCCCGGATTTCTTCCGCGACCGTTTCGAGACTCATCGTGAGATTACTGGACCAGGAAGATCACGACGATCGCGAGGATGACGAGCGTCTCCGGGAGGACGGTGAACAGCAGGCCGATCCCGAAGAAGTCGCTGTCCTCAGCGATGGCGCCGACGGCCGCAGCGCCGATGCCGCCTTCCGCGATCCCCGCGCCGAGCGCGGCGACGCCGACGCCGAGCGCGGCGAGGCCGATCTGGATGTTGCCCGAGAGTTCCGCGGGCAGGAGGACGTCGTTGAGAAGCGGTGCGATAGCGTTGACGAATGCGATGAATTCGAGCATGACTGATTAGTCCTGTGTGGTGTAGGTTCGCTGGTGGCCGAACGGTTCGTATTTCTCCCCACCGCCTTCATAAAACTTCCCAAAGAACTCGACGTATTCCAGACGAACGGCCTGTAGACCGGCGCTGGTAACCCCGAGGGCAAGCACTAAGGCGTGGCCGAGAACGAAGATGACGAGGCCGCCGAGTACGGCCGTGATCGGGCCGTGAACGAGGCCGCCGAACATCAGCTCGGCACCGGAGTGGTGTGCCTGTACGTAGCTCCAATCGTGGTTGAGCATGAAGTGGAACTCGCCTTCGGCGGACCGGTACGCGCCGAAGAAGAGCAGGTTGACGACGAACGCCATCCCGCCCTTCGCGAGCATGACCGCCGCGAGCCGCGTGTAGGAGAGGACGTGCGTGAGCGAGTTCAGCGCGCCCTCGACGGCGCCGATCGCGCCCTCAGCGTAGATGAGGAGGACGTAGCCGACGAGGCCGACGGCGAGTGCCGCCCACCCGACCGTCGCGGAGAACCCGGTGAAGCCGAGCGGCTGCCCGGCGAGGGTCTGGAAGAGGATGGGGGGTTTGGCGCTGTCGAGCGCGTGGCTGAAGACCCAGACCCACATGCCGATCATGAGGATCGCCCACGACGCGCCCTCCGTGAGTGCGTCCCACGGGCTGTGGTGGAGGCGCTTGTAGGTGTCGATGGCGTACCCGAGCGTGAGGTGACCGAGCGCGACGAGGATGGAGACGATGAGCCAGAGACGGGCCCAGTCCGCGTTCGCCGGCATCAGCCCCTTGTGAAGCGGCGGATGGCCGCTCCAGAGGTACTCACTGATGAGGTGGAAACCGAACACCTCCCCGTAGAGGACGCCGAACACGATCGTCGCGAGGCCCGAGATGACCGCGACGCCGCCGAGCGACGCGAGCGCGGCGCTGTCGAGTCGGGTGTACATCCACCAGCCGGCGGCCGTGTAGAGGACACCGTACCCGACGTCGCCGATCATGAAGCCGTAGAAGACCGGGAACGTCAGGAAGAGGATGATCGTCGGGTCGAGGTCGAAGTAGTTCGGCCGGTTGATGACCCGGACGAGCATCTCGAAGGGCTCTGCGACCTTCGGGTTCTTCTGGACGACCGGCGGCCGGTCGACGGTGCCGCCGTCGGTCGCGGCTTCCTGCTCGCCGTGGCCGATTTCGTGCTCGGGCGGCTCGTACTCGGCGCGCTCGAGTTCCTCGACCTCGACGCGCTCGCCGAGTTCGTCCTTGAGCGCGCTCGCGTAGGACTCGTAGTCCGGCGTCGGGATCCAGCCCTCCGCGACGAAGGCGTGCTCGGTCGTCGCGAAGCGCAGCGGCGCTTCGGTCTTCTGGACCTCGATGGTGAGCTTCTCCTCGGCGGCGAGGAGGAAGCCGGCGTGTTCGAGGCGCAGACTATCGAGGTCGCTCTCGACGCTCTCGAGGTCGGACGCGAGCTGCTGCTTGCGGTGTTCGAGCCGCTGCAGGTACTCCTCGGGGGATTCCTGGGCGTCCGGGACCCCGTAGCGCTCGACGTCGAGGCCGACGAAGACCTCGGAGAGCGCGTCCGCGGGCGCACCCGATTCGGGGTACGCGATCGCGGCGAAGACGTCGCCCTCGCTGAACACCTCGTAGGACTGGATCGCGCTCGCGTCGGCGAGCGCGTGTCCCACCGCGTCCGTGTCGCCTTCGCCGACGACGACGTCGAGGCTGTCGTACCCCTGAAGCAGATCGAGGTCGATGCCGAGCTCGACGAACGGCTCGGCGGCCGCGATCTCCTCCTCGAGGTCCTCGAGGTCGTCCACGAGGTCGTCGCGCCGGTCGTCGAGTTCGTTCACCTGCCGGCGGACGGACTCGAACTCCTCATCGAGCGCCTCGTCGGTGACGATGCGCGCGGGACCCGCGTCCTCCTCGGAGACGCCGAGGATGTTGATGAGCGAGCGGACGGTGACGAGCTTCTCGGACGCCGCCTCGGCGCCTTCGAGGGGGCTACCGGACGCGAAGCCCTCGTGCTCGCCCGTGTAGTCGGTGAGGTGGACGACGCGCTGGTCGTGCGTGACCTCGATGACGTCCTGAATGACGTTCTTGGTGCCCGTGACGGACACCTTGCTCATCTGCTCAGGTCTGAGCATGCACCGCCTCCTCGAACTGGTCGAGGGCGTACTCGACGGCCTCGTCGGCGTTCTCTTCGGCCGTCGCGCGGAGCTGCTCGCGCTCCGCTTCGCCCTCTTCGATGATGCGGTCGCTCTCGGCCTCGATCTGCTCGCGGGCGTCGGCGAGTTGCTGTTCTTTCAGCTCGGCCGCTTCTTCTTCTGCCTCTTGCCGGATCTCATCGGCCCGTTGCCGGGCCTCGGCGAGGCGCTCCTCGCGCTCTTGCTCGGCGTCGGCGACGATGTCGTCGGCGTCCTGCTCGGCCTCCTGTATTCGTTCTAGAACCTCTGGCCTCGGCATGGGCTAACGGGGAGGAATTGAACGAACGCGTATAAGGTAGTTGCGGAACGGACGGACGGCTGAAAGACAGGAACTTATGTCCGAGGCCACGCTACGAGTCGACAATGGGAGTCCTCGAAGACAAAGCGCGGGCCCGGCTCTTCTACCGGTACCTCTCGAAGGTGTACGACCGCGTCAACCCGTTCATCTGGAACGAGTCGATGCGGGCCGAAGCCCTCGAAATGCTCGCGCTGGATGCTGGCGACCGGGTCCTCGACGTCGGCTGTGGGACCGGCTTCGGGACGGAGGGCCTCCTCGAGCACACCGAGGAGGTCTACGCGCTCGACCAGAGCGAGGGCCAACTGGAGAAGGCGTGGGAGAAGCTCGGGAAGCACGACCCCGTGCGGTTCACGTTCGGGGACGCCGAGCGCCTGCCGTTCGCGGACGACAGCTTCGACGCGGTCTGGTCGTCGGGCTCCATCGAGTACTGGCCGAACCCGGTTGCGGCGCTCCGTGAGTTCCGCCGCGTCGTGAAGCCCGGGGGAAAGGTGCTCGTCGTCGGCCCGAACTACCCGCGCTCGACGCTCTTCCAGAAGCTCGCGGACGCGATAATGCTCTTCTACGACGAGGCGGAGGCGGACCGGATGTTCCGCGACGCCGGCTTCGAGGCCATCGAGCACCGGACGATGGGGCCGTCCTACAAGCCCGACGTCGCCATCACGACGCTCGCGCGCGTTCCCGAGCAGTAACGACGCGCGTCTCGACGACGGCGATTCGGGTCCCGTTCCGATAGAGGCGTATAGTGACGCGTGCGCCCGCATCGAGCGCGGTGTTGGTTCCGGCGAGGCGGAGCGTCGCGCGCTCGCCGACCGTCCACGTCGGGTCGGTGGCGGCGTTGAACGGGCCGCCGGGCGCGCCGTCGAATCCCGGAGCACCGACGAACGGCACGGTCGGCTGCTGGCGGAGCGGCGTCCCGCCGACGGCGACGACGACGCGCAGGTCGCGGACGTCGAGCGCCGGTCCCGCGCGGTAGGTGAGGGCGAGCGTCCCGTCGCTCGTGGCGTGTGCGTCGACGACGCTGGGCGTCGCGGGCGTCACGATGGCTGTAGATCCGGCGTCGGTGACGGTGACGGCGACGGCGCTCGCGGCGCCGACGCAGCACGCGAGGAGGAGGACGACGCCGACGACGGGCGCGACGCCGCGCGAGGTGTGGGTCACGCGCTCCGATGGACGCGCTATCGGAGAAGAAGGTTCGCCTCAGGCCGAGGCGGCGCTGGTGTCGAGCGTGACGGTCGTCCCGTCGTGTTCGGCGGTCACGTTGTACCCGCCGGACGGGGCGAGCGCCCAGACGACGCCGGTGTCGGGGTCGGTGGTGCCGACGGTGGTTCCGTTGACGCGGACGGTCGCGTCGAGCGGGTCCCCGGCGTCGTTGTACACGGCGACGCGGAGCGGGCCGCCGGCGTACGTCCGATTGACGGCGAGCGTCACGGGCCCCTGCGTGCGGGTGACGGCCGCGCCGGTGACGATGTCGGCGGTCGCGAGGCGCTTGTCCTCGCGGTAGACGCTGTCCGTGCTCGGGTCGAAGTAGACGACGAGCGTGCTCTGTGCGTCGGAGCCCCGGTTGTAGCCGAGGACCGCACGGTAGAGGTGGGCGTCGGCGGGGGCGCTGAACGAGCGGAACCCGCCGTTCGAGGAGGAGAGGTTCGTCGTGGTCGGGTAGAGGCGCTCGAGGGAGTCGAGGAACGCACCGAGGTCGACGTTCGAGGCGGGAACGGCGTCGTAGTTATCGACGCGATACGTCGTGTGGTAGTACGTGTCGTCGTCGAGCGCGGCGAGCGAGAGACCGGACGGTGACGCGGCGACGTAGACGCGCATCGGGGCGCGCTCGCCGGCGATGGCGTCGCCGAGCTCGGCGTGGAGCGACTCGCCGGTTCCGACACCGTAGGCGGCGAGTTCACCACGGAGTGCGGTGAGCCGGTCGCGAGCGACGGCGGCGTTCTCGTCGGAGAGCTCGCCGGCGTGCTCTCTGAGCGTGGCGATGTACGTGGCGAGCGCGTCGGCGCGAGCGCTGTCGAGGGCGACGCGGTGGACGAGCGCGGCTGCGGAGAGCTCGCCCTCGACGTAGGCCTCGCGTGCGGCCGCCTCGTCGGCCGCGATGGCGGCGGTCCGGTTCGCGGCGGCGTCGGTGGCGTTGCGGATGACGGCGAGGCGTTCGGCGTCGGTGGACGCGGCCGCCCAGCGGGACTCGAAGCCGTACGTCGCGTAGCGGCCGTCGAAGGAGGCGCTCGCGGCGCCCACGGTGACGGTGACGGTCGGGCCGGTCGTCGTGAACCCGGCGGCGTTCGGGTCGCCGAGGCGGAGGACGTTCGTCGTGTTCGCCGTGGCGGCGTTCGCGGCGGGCGCCGTCGTCGCGGCCTCGGCGCTGCCGGTGAACGGAGCCGCATCGGTCGCGCCACCGAACGCGGCCACGGGTGCCGCGAGGAGGAGGAGGGCGGCGAGCAGGACGGGGAGCCTGGACATAGCCGTTATTTGCGCGGCTGCCGACAAAAACGATGCGGAGTGTTCGGGCATCGAGCGGCCGTCTTCCGGGAATCGCGCGCCGTACGGGTGATGGAAAGCGTTTTGCCGCCGGGCACTCCACTCGAAACCGACCATGCGGCAAGCCGCCCTCCTCGTGCTCGCCGTCACCGCTGTCGTCCTCGCCCTCCCCATCGGTTCGGTCGCGGCGGCCGCCGACACCACCACGGCGGCGTCGAACACGACGCTCGGCGTCCACCTCCAGTCGGACGGGGACGCGCGCTGGACGGTATCGGTGACGTATCCCCTGAACGATTCCGACGATAGGGAGGCGTTCGCCGACCTCGCCTCCGACTTCGAACGCGGGCAGGGCGGACCGTCGCTCGCGGCGTTCCGCTCGGCCGCCGCCGACGCCGCCGAGCGGACCGGCCGCCCGATGCAGATCGTCGACCCCGCTCGGAGTCACGGCGTCACGAACCGCTCGGACGGCCGGGACGTCGGCACCCTCACGCTCGAGTTCACGTGGACGAACTTCGCGAACGCGTCCAGTGACCGACTCACGCTCGGCGACACGTTCGCCGGCGGCTGGTTCGGCGACCTCTACGCCGGGCAGACGCTTCGCGTGTATCCGCCGAGCGGCTACAGTCCCGACAGCGCCGACCCGCCGTCACAGCTCTCCGACGGAGCGCTGACGTGGACCGGCCCGCAGTCGTTCCCGGGCGGCGGCCCGACGGTCGTGTTCGTCGAGAGCCCCGGGGTTCCGTGGTTGCTCGTCGGCGGACTCGTCCTCGGCGCGCTCGTCGTGGGCGTCGTCGGCGCGTACGTGTGGCGCGGTTTCGGCGGCCGTGGCAGCCTCGACGTCCGCCAGAGCGCGGGCACGCGAGATCCGGGGCCGCCATCGGGCACCGACGGCGACGGGCCGACGGAACCACCGACGGCGCCCCGGGAGGCACCCGCGAGCGAAGCGGGTGACGGCGAGTCGGAGCCGGCGGAGGAGCTGTTGAGCGACGAGGAGCGCGTCGAGCGACTGCTCGAAGCGAACGGCGGCCGGATGAAGCAGTCGAACATCGTCGAGGAGACGCGGTGGTCGGACGCGAAGGTCTCACAGCTCCTCACGTCGATGGCCGAGGAAGGCCGGGTCGAGAAGCTCCGTATCGGCCGGGAGAACCTCATCACCCTCCCCGGCGAGGACGAAGAGTAAGCGGGTCGGACGGCCGTTGTCGGCGCGGAAACGTCCGATAGCGTTTTGCGTTCGCCGAAGCTAACACTCCGTATGGCAGACTGCCCACTCGCGGACGAATGTCCGAATTTCCAAGAGCAGATTTCGGGCATGGGGTGCCAGCACTTCGGCGATCGCGGGGGAATGGACTGGTGTCAGCACTACAGCCAGCCGATCTCCGAGCTGAAGACGGCTCCCGTCGTCCCCGGCGAGGAGGTCGTCCTCGACGTCGACGACATGCACGAGTCGGGCGCCGGCGTCGGCCGACAGGAGGACTCGGGCTTCATCGTGATGGTGGACGGCGTCCTCCCGCCGGCGCGCGTGAAGGCGAAGGTGACGACGGTGAAGCCGAACTACGCCCGCGCGGATCTGATCGAGAAACTCCCCGAGGAAGAAGGGGAAGACGAAGAGGAGGACGAGGAGGGAGCCGACGACGGGGCCGAGGGGGAGGACGGAAAGGAGGAGGACTCCGGTGGATCGTCACGCGAGCGCCTCGGCAGCCGCGACAACTTCTGGGGGCAGTAGCGCACGACCGCAGGACAGCAGTGTCGGCGAGCGGGGCGGTCGGCCCGGATGGAGTCGTGAAGTGCCGCTGGACACGACGGTATTGTATTCGATTCGAAAATTACCTTAGTTTTATTCCACAAGTTATGAGATAGACTTTCTATCGAATCGGTATTTCGTTGAAGTATGTCCGAGAAAGACATCACGGCGTACCTCACCGAAAACCCCCGCATGATCGGCGCGCTGTTCACGCTCGTGCTGCTACTCGCATCTGCGGGCAACACGGCGGCCGTCCTCGCTCCGAGCTTCAACGGTCCTTAAATATCCGATAGGTCGATCTTATCGCTCCAGTGTAAATCCCCGTCGAGTAGTATCGGAGAGCGACCAGATTCGAATATATTCTGCAGTATGTCCCGGCCAACCCGATAGTCGTGGTCTGCCGGGCTGGACAGATATCGTTCCGCGGACTCGGTGAACAGTGGCGATGAGATAGTCCCCGGACCGAAGTCGCGCGTCAAAAAGTCACGGATGACGACGTGGATGTCGTCTCCAGTCGTCTGGTCAGTTTCGATTACACCAATCTTGGGGCAGCCTCCTTGATGCTGACAGAGCGTCACGCCACCGCTCCCGACGATGGAGTACTGGTAGCCGGCCGCGACGTTCTCGGTCGCGACCGAGAGAGCGCCGTGGAGGTCAAAGCCGTTGTCGAGGAGGCGAGCGACGGAGCGTCCGACCTCGGTCGCGACGTGGTTGAAGACGTCATCGAGGGTGACGACGCCGCCGAGCGCACCGCGTTCGACGATCTCCATCCCCTGCGCGTAGGACCGACAGCCGTTGAGGATGAAGACGTCGACGTTCACCGAGTCGACGTCGCGGACGTCGAGGTACTCGTCGTCGCGACACTGGATGCCGTCCTCGGTAACGTGCCCGATAAAGTGGAGGAGGTCGGTCTCAGACTCCAGGACCGCCCGCGTTTGCTCGGCATCGAGGTCGAAGTCGGTCGTGATATCGAACTCGATGGCGTCCCGGAACCCGTAGAGGCTCTCTGCTTCCTCGCGCATGTCCGGATCGTTGCAGACGACGTGGACGTCGATGGTCGCGTCTCGTTCGGCCTGACGGTCGAGGCGGCGCTCGTAGGAGTCGACGGTCGGTTTCGACGCGCCGACGGGATAGTCCTCACCGACCCAAGCGTGTCCGACCGTCTCGGCCTCGACCGGCGAGACGATACGCTCGCTGGCGTCGGCGTCGCGGTCGACTGCACGGACAGTCGCGTCGCTCCCCGCCGACCGGACGAACGTGTCATCGGGTGCCGAACGGAAGAACTCGGCCACGGCGTCGGGTTCGGGCGTCGGGGTCGTCGTCTCGGCGGTCGGTGCGGGCGAGCGAACGAACGAGAGGTCGTTGACGAGGTGCGGAAGTATCTCGGCGTTCTCCGGGCCCGGATCGACGTCCGCGGTCAGGTGCCATTCGAAGACGTCCTCAGTGACGGAGAAGGGGACGTCCAGATACGCTGCGGTGCGCCCGGCGAGCGTGCGACCGTAGAGGGTCGCGAGGTCGAGGTCGGCGTGCTCGAGGACGGTGTCGCGCTCGTCCAGCTCGACCGGATAGATGCCCTCGGTACGGACGACGCAGTCGAGGGTGAAGACGTGGTGGAGGAGGGCGTTGGCGGAGCGCGCGACGTCGTCGTGGGGGAAGTCGAATGTCCGGTCCCCGGCAACGAGGCGCGGCGTCGATCCGGGAACGACATCGGCGCCGAGGTAGTACGCGAGCGTCGCGACGCTGTAAACGGCGTCGTATCGCGGGGGGACCTCGATTCGAA
Source organism: Halarchaeum grantii (assembly GCF_014647455.2). Lineage (NCBI taxonomy): Archaea > Methanobacteriati > Methanobacteriota > Halobacteria > Halobacteriales > Halobacteriaceae > Halarchaeum > Halarchaeum grantii. Next base: position 968,814 of record NZ_BMPF01000001.1, read on the forward strand.
CGCCGGTCGACGGCGGGTCGATGTTCTCGGGGACGGCGAACTCCTCGCCACGTGTGACTTTCGGCGGGTGACCGCGCATCGTCGGAAAGGAGCGCTCGGGACTCGTCGTCTTCAGCGCGGATCCGAACGTGGAGACGGCGCGCATCAGGTCGCAGGGATCGTCCCGGACCGTGACCGTTCCCGCAGGGTGGTCGTGGAACGACCGGACGCCGAAGGAGACGGCTGTAGGCCGGTCGAGCTCGACGGCCGTCGAACCGGACCGAGAGTCAACGGTGGCCGACGCGTTCTCGACGGCGACGTAGAGCTTCAGTGGAGCGCCGGATATTTCGAACTCGTAGGTACCACGGGCGACGTCCCCGACGGTACCTGCGGGAACGTCGTTGACGACCGTTCCGTCGCGGCGGACGAAGACGTCGGCGGGGTTGGGGAAGACGAGCGTGTCGGTTTCGACGACGATCGCTCGGGTCAGGGGGACGTGAAAGTCGTCGGCGTCGTCCACGTCGAACTCGGCGGTGCCGGTCTCGACGGTGTAGGTGACGTTCTCGATCCGGTCGTGAATCCGGACGCCGTCGGCGAACCCCTCGAACGCGATGTTCACGGGGAGAACACCTCTCTCCCGCCGACGAAGCGCCGACATCGACCGGGCGGTCCTCTCGTCCCGTTCACCCCGCCCCGTCTTCGCGGCGTCGTTCTCACGTGCGTCACCAGGGGGGCCATCGGTTCAAGCGTTTCGGGGACCCGGACGCCCGACAGGATGGTTTTTGTGGAGGGGGTTCGACGACGGCGGTATGGACCTCGGACTCACTGACGAGACGGCACTGGTGACGGCGAGTACGAGCGGCCTCGGGAAGGCGTCGGCGACGGCGCTCGCCGCCGAGGGCGCGAACGTCGTGCTCTGCGGGCGCGACGAGGGGCGCCTCGACGACGCGATCGAGGACGTTCGCGAGACGGCTACGGGCGACGTCACGGGCGTCAGCGCGGACATCACGGACCCCGACGACGTGGAGGCGCTCGTCGAGGCGACCGTGGAGGCTTTCGGGAGTCTCGACCACCTCGTGCTCTCCGCCGGCGGCCCACCGTCGGGGCCGTTCCTCGACACGGCGGAGCGCGACTGGTACGAGGCGTACGACCTGCTCGTGATGAGCGCCGTCCGCACCGTGAAGGCGGCCCATCCGTACCTCTCGGAGAGCGACGCGGGCACCGTCACCGCCATCACCTCGACGAGCGTCGAGACGCCGGTCGGCGGTCTCGTCCTCTCGAACGCGGTGCGACGCGGCGTCATCGGCCTCGTGGAGACGCTCGCGGTCGAGCTCGCGCCGGACGTCCGCGCGAACGCCGTCCTCCCGGGGCCGTTCGAGACGCCGCGCATCGAGGAGCTCGTCGAGCAGGCCGTCGAGCGCGGCGAATATCCCGACTACGAGACCGGCATCGCGGACTGGGGCGTCGACATCCCGATGGAGCGCGTCGGGGCCCCGCAGGAGCTCGGTGACGTCGTCGCCTTCCTCGCGAGCGAGCGCGCGTCGTACGTGAACGGCGTCTCGCTCCCCATCGACGGCGGCCGCCTCCAGCAGGGGTAGTCAGAACAGGTCGTCGCCGCGGAGTTCGGCGACGACGTCGCGGACCCGCTGACCGTCCGCCTTCGGGACGACGAGCACGCGGTCGTCGTAGGCGGCGACGACGAGGTCGTCCACGCCGACGACGGAGACGTGTTTGTCGTCGCTCGCGATGACGTTCCCGGACGCGTCGAGGGCGAGGGCGTCGCTCGCGAGCGTGTTCCCGTCGCCGTCACCGTCGAGGACGCGTTCGAGCGCGTCCCACGACCCGAGGTCGTCCCAGTCGAAGTCGGCGGGGACGACGGCGGCGCGGTCGGTCCGCTCCATGACGGCGTAGTCGACGCTCACGGGGTCGACGCGGTCGAACCCGCGCTCGGGGTCGCCGGCATCGAGCGCGTCGATGAGCGGCGCGAGCGGGCCGTCGCGCGCCTCCGCGAGGAAGACCTCGGGGCGCCACGCGAACAGCCCGGCGTTCCAGAGACACCCCGCCTCCCGGAGGCGCGCGGCGGTCTCGGCGTCGGGTTTCTCCCGGAAGGACGCGACGTCGGCGTAGCCGTCGTGAGCGGCGCCGGGCTCGATGTAGCCGTACTCGGTCGCGGGCCGGTCGGGTTCGACGCCGAACGTCACGAGTTTCTCGCGCTCGGCGGCGACCCGACAGCCGCGCCGAGCGACCTCGCCGAAGCCGTCGCCGACGACGTGGTCGGCGGGGAGCGCGCAGAGCACGGCGTCGGCGTGTTCCTCGCGCACGCGATGGCTCGCGTAGGCGAGCGCCGGCCCCGTGTCCTTCGCGACGGGTTCGACGAGGACGTCGGCCTCGGGGACGTGCTCGCGGACGGCGTCGGCGTACGCCTCGCGGGTGAGAACGCACACGTCGTCGGCGAACGCCGCGCGGTCGGCCGCGCGCCGGAGGAGCGAGCGCGAATCGGCGCCGAAGGACTGGAACTGCTTCGGTCGGTCCGAGCGACTCGCCGGGTAGAGCCGCGTCCCGGTCCCGCCGGCGAGGAGGACAGCGACGGTCCTCACCACGTCTCCACCTGTCCGTCCCGAACGTCCTCGAGACAGCCCTCGCAGGCGGGGTGGTCGGCGTCGAAGCACGCGGGCGTGCCGTCGTCGAGCGCGACGGCGCGCTTCTCGGCGTGGCGGCGGCAGACGATACGGACGCGGCCGGCGTCGTCGCGCGGCAGTTCGCCGCTCGTTCGGCCCTCGCGATAGGCGGCGACGGCCTCCGCGTATCGGCGGCCCGCGCCCCGGGCGAGGCGGTCGACGACCCCGGAGTCGTCCTCGGTCATACGTCGGCGTAGCGCCCGCGTCGACATAGGCCTGTGGCTCGCACGGCACCACTTTCGCTTCGGTGAGGGAGAGTTTATAGACCAGTAGGCCGTATCCGTTCCCGTCTCCCACCCGAAACACACGCGGAGACGGAAACCCCGACTATGAGCGACATACAGCAGACCGCGCAGCAGCTACACGACCAGTTCTCGGAGCACCTCGACGTGGACGTCGAGGAGATCGAGGAGCGCCTCGAACAGTACGTCGAGGAGTACAAGATACCGCTCGACGAGGCCCGGCGCTCCGTCGAGAGCCACTACCTCGACGAGGCGGGCATCGAGCGCGACGAACTCGGCCGCGGCGGCAACCCGACCGTGCAGGCCGCCGACGTCGACGCGCCCGACGAATGGGTGGACATCACCGCGAAGGTCGTCGACCTCTGGGAGCCCCGGAGCGACAGCGTCGCGCAGGTCGGCCTGCTCGGCGACGAGTCCGGCACCATCAAGTTCACCAAGTGGGCGGCCTCCGACCTCGACGAACTCGACGAAGGGCAGGTCTACCGCCTCGGGAACGTCGTCACCGACGAGTACCAGGGCCGCTACTCGGTGAAGCTCAACCGCACGACCACCATCACCGAGGTGGACGAGGACATCGAGGTCGGCGACGACGAGACGAGCGTCGAGGGGGCGCTCGTCGACATCCAGTCCGGCTCCGGCCTCATCAAGCGCTGCCCCGAGGAGGACTGCACGCGCGTCCTCCAGAACGGCCGCTGCTCCGAGCACGGCGAGGTCGAGGGCGAGTTCGACCTCCGCATCAAGGGCGTCCTCGACGACGGTGAGGACGTCCACGAGATCATCCTGAACGAGGAAGCGACGACCGACCTCACCGGGATCGGTCTCGAGGAGGCGAAACAGCAGGCGATGGACGCCCTCGACACGACCGTCGTCGCCGACGAGATGCGCGAGATGCTCCTCGGCCAGTACTACCGCGTCACGGGCCCGACGCTCGGGCGCTACGTGCTCGCGAACGACGTCGAAGCGCTCTCCGAACCCACCGACGCCGAATCCGTCCTCATCAAAGCGAGGTCGATGTAGATGTCCAGCAACCAGTCCACCCCCACGCGCGAGGTCGCCCGACGCGTCTTCGCCGACGAGTTCAACGACGCCACGTTCACCTTCAAGGAATCCGACGACGAGCGCGCGCCGCTCTACAGCCTCCTCCCCACCGGGGAGAAGGCGAACCGCGTCTTCCTCGTCGGCACCCTCACCGAGACGGAGGACGTCGGCGAGGACTCCGAGTACTGGCGCGGCCGCGTCGTCGACCCGACCGGGACGTTCTTCGTCTACGCCGGCCAGTACCAGCCGGACGCCGCGAGCGCGCTGCGCGACCTCGAGACGCCGACGTACGTCGCCATCGTCGGGAAGCCCCGCGCCTACGAGACCGAAGACGGGACCGTCAACGTCTCCGTGCGCCCCGAGTCCATCACCGAAGTCGAGACGGCGACGCGCGACCGCTGGGTCGTCGAGACGGCCGAGCGCACCCTCGAGCGCATCGACGCCTTCGACGACGAGGGCAACGAGTACGCCCGGCGCGCCGAGGAGGAGTACGACCTCCCGCTGCGGCGCTACAAGCAGGCCGCCATCGACGCCCTCGAGTCGCTCGACGAGACCGACGACGAGGAAGTCGCCGAAGCCGCCTGAGACGCGGCGTCTGACGAAGAACTAAGGCCCGAGACCCCGTTTTTTCGAGCATGGGCAACAAGAACAAGACCGTCTCGTTCCGCGTGAACGAGGACACCTTCGACGCCCTCCGCGACATCGCGGAGGAGCGCGACCTCTCGTTGTCCGCCGTCTTCCGGGACTACGTCGACGCGCTCGTCGCGAACGACGGCCGCGTGCGCGTCGTCCCGACGGACGACGTCGGCGAGGACGTCGAGGACGCGGAGTTCCCGCCGAAGGTCGAGGTGCCCAAGAGCTTCGTCCGCGAGCACGAACGCCTCGAACTCGAGGCCGAGCACCTCCGCGAGCAACTGGAGGAGCACAAGGCGTACATCAACGCCCTCCGCGACGAACTCGACGACGCGGAGGACGTCGAGGACGTCATCCACCTCGACGACCTCGAGGGCGAGGACGAGGAGTCCTTCCGGCTCGGCTAACCGGCGAGGACGCGCCACGTGAGGACGTTCTCGAAGCAGTAGTTCACGACGAAGCCGACGCCGAGGCCGACGACGTTCGCGGCGAGATACCAGACGCCAGCGCGAGTGAGCGCGAAGAGGACGGCGATGCCGGTGGCGAGGCCGACGGCGCGGACGGCGTTCGACGTGAGGAGGCGTCTCGCGAGCGCGCGGACGCCACGCGCGCCCCACGAGTCGAACGTCCAGCGCTCGTTCACGGCGAACATCAGGATGATGCTGGCTTCCGCAGCGACGAGTTTCGCGGGGAGGAGCCCGAACGCGAGGACGTCGTGGAGGACGACGAGCGCGGCGTTATCGAGAAGCGCGCCGAGCGCGCCGACGGCGAGGAACTGGCCGGCGCGCGCGGGTTGGAGGAGGGCGGCGGCGACACGTCTGATGGAGGGCATGCGGACGTCTACACCGTGACAGCTACGGAATACTTCACGCTTTGGATTCGGTCGCCGGACAGAGCACAAGACACATACCGGACAGAACGACACCGATAGGTCGTGAGCGCCCTCCACGCCCTCGGCTGGCTCGCCGCCCTCCTCGTCGTCGCGGCGGCCGGCCTCCCGCTCGCCGCCCGCGTCCTCCCCGACGACCACGCCGCCGGCCTCGCGCCGGCCATCGGGCTCGCCGCCGTCACGCTCCCCGCGTACTGGCTCGGCCACCTCGCGTGGGGCCGCGCGACCGCCGCCGTCGCGGCGCTCGTCGCGCTCGGCCTCGCCCTCTTCGTCGCGCGCCGCGACGGCCTCCCGCCGGTACCCCTCGGACCGGTCCTCGCGTTCGCCCTCGCGTTCTGCGGCCTCCTCGCCTATCGGTCGGTGTTCCCGGGCGTCTATCCCGCAGGCGGCGAGAAGTTCCTCGACTACGGGCTCCTGAAATCACTGTCGCGTGCGAGCGCCCTCCCGCCACAGGACGTCTGGTTCGCCGGCCGCCCCGTGCGCTACTACTACGGCGGCCTCCTCGCCGTCGCGAGCATCACCGAGCTGTCGGGCGTTCCCGTCCGCTACGCCTACAACCTCGGGCTCGCGACGTTCTACGCGACGCTCGCGAGCGCGGCGTACGCCGTCGCCGCCGCCGTCGCGGATGCGAACGGCGACAGCCCCGTGGCGGGTGGCGCGTTCGGCGCGTGCCTCGTCGCCGTCACCGGCCACCTCGCGACCCCCGTCCGCGTCGTCGTCGGCCTGCTCCCCGAGGACGTCGCGCTCCCCGCGTTCGACGTCGCCTTCGCCGGCATCCGCATGGATGCGGCGGACGCCTACGCGCACTACCACAGCCTCGGCGAGTGGACGCCGTGGCTCGGGCGCTACGTCGCCCCCGGCACCCTCCACGTCACGCCCGCGTGGGAGTACACGAACGGCGACCTCCACGCGCACATGCTCGCTACGCCCTTCCTCCTCGTCGCCGCCGCCCTCGCGTTCGCGCTCTCGCGGGTCGACGAAGCGCGTCGCGCGCTCGCGCTCCTCTGCGGGATGGGGGGCGTCGCCGGCCTCCTCGCGCTCGTCTCCACGTGGAGCTACCCGAGCGCCGTCGGCCTCACCGGCCTCGCGCTCGCGCTCGCCGACCGGCATCCCGCGCGGCTGCTCGGACGCCACGGCGCGCGCCTGCGTTCCGACGACGCGCTCCGCGACGAACTCGGCCGTCTCGTCGTCGCCGTCGCGGGCGCGCTCGCCGTCGCGCTCGGCGGCGCCGCGCTCGCGAGCCCGTTCCTCCTCTTCCACACGCCCGTCAACGGCGGCGTCGGCGTCCTCCCGCCGCGCACGCCCGTCGTCCCCTTCCTGCTCGCCGCCGGCGTCCCGCTCGCCGCGTTCGGCCTCCGCGTCGCAGGCGACGCGACCGTCACACGGCAGACGCTCACCGCGTTCGGCCTCCTCACCACCGGCATCGCGCTCGCCACGCTCGCGTCGCTCGGCACCGCCGCCCTCCTGCTCGCGTGCATCGCCGCCGGCTGGTACCTCCGTCGACGCCGCGACGCCGGCTTCGACCTCCTGCTCCTCGTCGCCGGCGCCGGCCTCCTCCTCGCCGTGGAGTTCACCTACGCGAAAGTCTGGCCCCACGACCCGAACGCGCCCCGCTGGAACACCGTCTACAAGGTCTCGATGCAGGCGTGGGTGCTCTGGGGCGCCGGTGCCGGCGCCGCGCTCGCGGGTGTGCTCCCGAACGTCCGCCCGCGCCTCCGCGCGCTCGCTCGCCCCCGCGAAATCGACGTCTCGGCCGGGCAGATCGCCCGCGTCGCCACCGTCGTGCTCGTGCTCGGCGCCGGCCTCGCCTTCCCCGCGCTCGCCGTCAGCGACCGCGTCGGCTACGTCGCCACCCACGGCGCCGACCCGACGCTCGACGCCACCGAGTACGTCGAGGAGCGCCACTCCGGGGAGGCCGCCGCCATCGACTGGCTCGACGCCCGCGAGGGCTCCCCGCACCTCGTCGAGGCCCCGGGGACGCCGATGTACCAGTTCCGCAGCGAGGCCAGCAGCCTCAGCGGCCTCCCGAGCGTCGTCGGTTGGCACCACGAGCAGGGCTATCGCGGCCCCGAGGCGTGGCAGACGCGCACCCGCGACGTCGGTGCGATATACAGTGCGCGCTGGGCGAGCGCCGCCCTCCTCCTCGACAAGTACGACGTCACCTACGTCTACGTCGGTCCGAACGAGCGCGAGCGCTACGACGTCCGCTCGTTCGACCACCCTGGCGTCGAGGTGGCGTTCGAGAACGACGCCGTCACGATATACGAGGTCGACGCCGACGCCGCCTGCGAGGCGGTCCGAGCGGACTGTCCGCGCGCCTGAGCGGCGTGCGGAGCACCCGAGTGAACTCGGACGTTCGCTCGGCGACCGACGCGTGCACCGGTCCCCGACGCGGAGCGCCGGTGGTGCTCGTCGTAACAATCTGCATCGAAAAGAGGCGCCGCAGGGCGCGGCAAGCACCTACGCGAGGGGCGTTCGCTCGACGACCTGGCCGTCGTACGTCGGGTACTGCTCGACGATTTCGCCCTCGGTGATGTCGCCCTCCTCGACCATCTCCTCGAGGAGCCACCACGCGACCTCGACGTGCTCGGACTTGACTGTGTAGAACTCCTCGGGGACGCCGAGGGCGTCGAGTTCCGCCGGCGATATCCACGTCTTCCCGTAGACGAGCGTGCCGTCCTCGGTGACTTCGTCGAACTCGCGGCGGACGTTCTTCGCCATGCGCTTCAGACGACTGCGGTGCTGGGCGGCGTCCTTGAAGACGCTCGTGCAGAAGTAGACCTTCTCGTGGTGGGCCATCTCCTCGAGGATGGCGTCCTTCGAGCCCTCGACGGCGCTCATGTGGCCGTCCTGAAGCTCGTAGCCGGCCTCCTGCATCCGCTCGTAGTTCCCGTCGCTCATCTCGAACTCGTTGACGTTGCAGAAGTCGGCGGCGCCCTCGTCGAGGAACTCGAGGAACTCCGGTTCGGCGCGGATACCCGGGATCTCGAAGGCCGGCGTGAGGCCTTCCTCGCGGGCGATGTAGAGGATTTCTTCCCACTCGGTTCCGTGGAGGTCGCCCCAGAGTTCGTAGGGCGGGTGGAACCGGATCTCGTCGAGGCCCGCCTCGCTGAGGCGGCGCATGTTCTCGCGGCCACCCGTGATCCCGGTGTAGAGGTGGGTGTGGTGGTCCTCGCCGAACTCCTCCTTGAGGAGGCGGAGGTAGCGGGTCGTGCGCTCCATCGCCTCCTGCGGTTCGCCGCCCGTGATGGAGGTGCCGAGGGCGTCCATCTTCTTCGCCTCCGCGACGACGTCCTCGTCGCTCTCGACCGGGCGCTCGTTGGCGTAGACCTGCGTGACGTTCTTCCGGTTCTCACCCAGCGGGCAGTAGAAACAGTCGCGCTGGTCGCAATACCCATAGACGAAGAGGACCATCTTGCCCCCTTGCGCGCACTGCTCGCAGCCCTTCGAAATCATTCGGTATCACCGTTGTAGCGCGTCAGGACTCAAAAACCGCACGGGTTCGCTCGCCCGTGCGCGACGACCACACGCGCCGGGCGGCATCGGCCAAAGGTCGCGAGCGCTCCCAAACCTCAATAACCGTCGACGGCGTACGGGGCGGTGATGCTGTTGGTCCTCTGCGTCGATCTCGACGACGACCTCGGCCGGAAGACGGGCCTCGAAACGCCCGCCGTCGGCCGGGACGCCGTCGAGGCCGGCGCCGTCGCGCTCGCCACCGCCGACCCCGAGGACAGCGACGTCAACGTCCTCTTCGAGGGCGTCCACCTCTACGACGATCTCGCACCCGAGGAGACCGTCGAAGTCGCCGCCGTCACCGGCCTCGAAGGGAGCGACGTGCAGGCGAACCGCGCGGTCGGCGAGGAGGTCGACGAGGTGCTCGCCGGCCTCCAGACCGGCGAGGAGGTGCGCGCCGTCGTCGTCACCGACGGCGCGCAGGACGAGTCCGTCCTCCCCGTCATCCGCTCGCGCGTCCGCATCGACAGCGTCCGGCGCGTCGTCGTCCGCCAAGCGCAGGACCTCGAGTCGATGTACTACACGATCAAGCAGGTGCTGAACGACCCGGAGACCCGAGGGACCATCCTCGTTCCGCTCGGCGTCCTCCTGCTCATCTATCCGCTGGCGGTCCTCGCGTCCTTCCTCGGGCTCCCCGGGGCGGTACTGGGGCTCTCGTCGGCCGCGCTCGGCCTCTACGCGCTCTTTCGTGGGTTGGGGCTCGCCGACGTCGTCGACGACCTCGTGGAGCGCGCTCGCGACAGCCTCTACACGGGTCGCGTGACGCTCATCACGTACGTCGTCGCCGCCGCCCTCCTCCTCATCGGCGGCGTCGAGGGCGTCAACCGACTCGCCGAGTACCGCCAGACCGCCGGCGGGTCGCTCCCCGTCACGTCCGTCGTCGCCGCCCTCGTCAACGGCGCCGCCACCTGGTTCGCCGCCGCCGGCCTCACCTCCAGCGTCGGCCAGATCACCGACGAGTACCTCCACGACCAGTTCGAGTGGCAGTATCTCAACGCCCCCTTCTACGTGCTCGCCATCGCCGCCGTGCTCTACGCGCTCAGCGGGTTCTTCCTCCAGACGGTGTCGCTCCCGACGCTCGCCGCCGTCCTCACCGGCGGCACGCTCATGAGCGTCCTCAGTACGCTCGCGTTCGCCATCATCGAGGGGCGCGAGGAGAGCGAGGACGGCGACGTGCGAGCCGCCTGAGCGGACGACCGCGCCAGCGGCCACGACGCTATCGCTCGCGTTCGCGCGACCCGAGACCGAGGCTACCGCTCGCGTTCGACCACGAACGTCGCGAGTTGCGCCATGTACTCGCGGGCCTGCCCGTCCTCGAGGGCCGCGTCGTCGAGCGCCGCGAGCGCCGCGTCCGACTCCGCGTCCGCGAGCGCGTTCACCTCCTCGACGGAGCGGTCGGTGACGCGCAGGACCGAGGGGCGGTCCATCTCCTCGTCCGTCCCCGCGGGCTTCCCGAGCGCGTCCGTCTCCGCCGTGACGTCGAGGACGTCGTCGCGGAGTTGGAACGCGACGCCGACGCGCTCGGCGTACTCGCCGAAGGCATCGACGGTGTCGGGGTCGGCGTCCGCCGCGATCGCGCCGAGTTCGGCGGACGCGCGGAAGAGCGCGCCCGTCTTACGTCGCGCGAGCTCCATGTACTCGGCCTCGTTGGAGGGCCGGTCGACGAGCTCGGTGGCCTCGCCCTGCCCGAGTTCCACGAGCGAGTCCGCCGCCGTCTCGAGGGCGCGCGCGTCGTCGCTGAAGAGCGCGAACGCCTCGCCGAGCAACCCGTCCGAGGCGACGATGGCGGGCCCGTAGCCGTGCGCCGCCCACGCCGACGGCTCGCCGCGACGCAGCTCCGAGCGGTCGATGATGTCGTCGACGACGAGCGACGCGTTGTGCACGAGCTCGACGCCGACCGCGTAATCGAGGGCGGCCTCGCCCTCGCCGCCCGCGGCCTCACAGCAGAGCACCGCGAGCGTCGGGCGAACGCGCTTCCCGCCCGCGAGCGTCGACTGCTCGAGCTTCTCGCGGAGCGCCGGCGGCTCCACCCGCCCAAGCACCTCTCGCAGGTGTTCCTCGATGGCGTCCCGCCGTGCCTCCACGTACTCCATTGGCCCCTAGTCGGGGCCGCAGGCTCAAAAGCGTCCGTCTTTCCGCCGCGTTCGCCTAGTGGCCCTCGAGTTCCGCGCGGGCGTTCGCGGCGCGCCGCGCCTGCTCCTCGCGGCCGTCCACGTTCGCGAGGTCCTCCGTCGCCTCCAGCGTGCGGACGGCGTTGTCGAGGAAGCCGTAGAGGTCGCCCGGGTACGCGTAGACCATGTAGTCGTCCGTCATCACGTCCACCATCGCCTCCGGGTCGAGGCCCTGCGCGCGCAGGTCGAGGAGGTACGCGATGAACTTGCGCTCGGGGTGCCCGCAGTAGGGGTTCGCCTGGCAGTCGCAATCGAGGAAGTCCTTCGAGAACTCGAGGACGCGCTCGGCGGTCGCGTCGTTGAGTTGGTCGAAGTTCCCGCCGCCGAAGAGCACGTCGAGGGTCGCGCCGCTGAACGCGCCCTTCGGGAAGTTCGCGTCCAACTGGCTGACGAGCTGGCGGTGGTTCTTGATGTAGATCTTGTCCGTGACTGCCACTACACGTCGAGAGGGGCGCTTCGCCGAAAAGCGTGTCGCGTTCGAGTGGGCCGTTTCGTAACGCCTATTAACGGCAGGGCGCTACGAACGAATGCAGTGTCCGGGTTGGGGTAGTGGACTATCCTTCAGCCTTGTGGAGGCTGAGACGCGGGTTCAATTCTCGCACCTGGACCTTTCTGCCGCGAGTCACAGTGAGTAGCCGAGCGTCCGAGCGGGCGGAAGTGAACCACGGGAGTCGCGGCGCGGACGGACGTGAGCCGCCGCCTCACCGAGGTTCGCTTCTCGCATCCGGATCGCTTCGTCGCGTGCCGGCCCGTCGAGCGCTGCGTATGCGCGCCGTCGCGCTCAGGACGAGCGGCCGGCGCCGGCGTGCTCGTCCGGGTTCGGCGACGGCACCTGCGAGCCTCGGCCGGCGGACTGGATGATGTCGAACGCGGTGACGAGGTCGGTGCGGGTGACGAGGCCGACGAGTTCGCCGCTCCCGTCGATGACGACGAGGCGGCCGATGCCGCTGTTCTGGATGCGTTCGAGGGCGTCCATCGCTTCGGCGTCCGGCCCGATAGTCTCGACCTCCGACGTCATGACGTCCGAGACGTGGTAGGCGTCGCGCTCGACGGGGTCGACCTCGCGGGCGTCCTCGAGCGTGACGACGCCGACGACGCGGCCGTCGTCCATGACGGGGTAGCCGGTGTGGCGCTCGTCGAACATCCGCTCGGTGAGCTCGGCGACGGTGTCGTCGGGGCTGACGGTCTTCACGTCGCTCGCGGGCGTCATGACGTCGCGGACGGTGACGCCCTCGAAGGCGGCGTTCATCACGGTGCGCTGGCTCTCCGAGGACGCGCCGATGTAGATGAAGAAGGCGATGGCGACGAGCAGGAGGTTGCCGAAGAGGCCGACGATGCCGAGGATGACGGCGACGACCTTCCCGACTTCGGCGGCGAGCTGGGTCGCGCGGGCGAACGAGCGGTTGCGCGCGAGGAGCGCGCGGAGGACGCGCCCGCCGTCCATCGGGAAGCCGGGGAGGAGGTTGAACACGGCGAGGACGACGTTCGCGATGGCGAGGTAGCCGACGACGAAGAGGACGGGGGGAACGCCGGAGAAGACGCCGGCGGTGAGCGGGAGGTAGCAGACGACGCCGATGGCGACGCTCACCGCGGGGCCGGCGATGGCGATGAGGAACTCCTGCTGCCAGTCCTCGGGCTGCTCTTCGAGGTTCGCGACGCCACCGAGCAACCAGAGGGTGATGGACTCGATGGGGTAGCCGTAGTGCATCGAGACGAGACTGTGCCCGAGTTCGTGCAGGAGGACGGACGCGAAGAGGCCGACGGCGGCCGCGATGCCGAGGAGCCACGGCGTCGCGCCCTGTGAGAGCGTCCCCGTGGGGAGGCCGAGCTGCCACGTCTGATTGAGCGTCGTGACCCACGTCTCGGTCTGCCACCCGATGAGGGCCGCGAGCACCGGGAGAACGAGCAGGAAGGTGACGTCGAGCTTGATGGGGATGCCGAAGGCGCTCCCGACCTTGTAGCTCCGCATGCCCCGGGTTTCGAACGTGACCAGTATAAACGTCGGTGGCCGGCTCTCGGCGGAACGTGCCGCGTCGGGAGCGCGCTCTCAGGCCGGAGCGAACCCCTGAAATAGCCGGGTACCCTAGTCAGACTCGTGTCGAAGCAGGTCCAGCGGGTGGACACGCTCTTCGTCCACGAGGCGAACGGCGACTACACCGTCGTCGCGCAGCGTGACGGCGAGCGGCTGTTCCAAGCGCGCCTCGAGACGAAGGAGACGAGCGCGGGGCCGCGCCCCGGAAAGTTCCGACTGAAGACCGGGAGCGACGAGGACCCGCGCTCGCCCGACGAGTTCGTCGAGATCGCGCGTCGGGCGACGCGCATCCGCGTCTCCGAGCAGACCTCGCGCGCGGGCCGCCGCGAGATACGCGACCTCCTCGAGGGCTACCAGCTCGCCGAGAAGGCGAAGGTCGTGCGGACCTGTCGCTACTGCGCCGGGCGGGGGCGCTACTCGCCGATCACCGAGGAGACGTCCGTCGAAGCCGACGGCGAGCGCATCTGTCAGGACTGTGCGATCGGCGAGCTCGAGCGCGAGCTCGCGTTCAAGGGTGATCTGACGGGCGCCGCCGAGGAACGACTCGAGGACCTCCTCCTCGAGGTGGGGGACCTCGACCGCATCGTCGGCCTCCTCGAGGGCCAACTCGACCCCGACCTCACGAAGTTCGACGAGGTCTCCGCGAACGTCGACGACGTCGACCCCTACCCCGTGAGCGACCTCGACCTCCATCCGGGCGTGCAGGGCCTCCTCGAGGACCGCTTCGAGACCCTGCTCCCCGTCCAGAGTCTGAGCGTCGAGAGCGGCCTCACCGACGGCGAGGACCAACTCGTGGTGTCCGCGACGGCGACCGGGAAGACACTCATCGGCGAAATCGCGGGCCTCCATCGCGCGCTCAGCGGGAACGGGAAGATGCTCTTCCTCGTCCCGCTCGTCGCGCTCGCGAACCAGAAACACGAGGACTTCGAGGAGGAGTACGGCGACCTCGTGGACGTCAGCATCAGGGTGGGGTCCTCGCGCATCCGCGACGACGGCCAGGCGTTCGACCCGAGCGCGGACGTCATCGTCGGCACCTACGAGGGCATCGACCACGCCCTCCGGACGGGCCGCGATTTGGGGGATATCGGGACCGTCGTCATCGACGAGGTCCACACCCTCCAAGAGGACGGGCGCGGGCACCGCCTCGACGGCCTCATCACCCGACTCAAGCACTACTGCGAACAGCGCGAGCAGGCCCGGGAGAGCTACACGGGCGCGCAGTGGATCTACCTCTCCGCGACCGTCGGCAACCCCGGTGGGCTCGCGAAGAAGCTCCGCGCGAACCTCGTCGAGTTCGAGGAGCGCCCGGTCCCCATCGAGCGCCACGTCACCTTCGCGGACGGCCAGGAGAAACCGCGCATCACGAACAAGCTCGTCCGCCGCGAGTACGACACGGAGTCCTCGAAGGGCTATCGCGGCCAGACCATCGTCTTCACCAACTCCCGGCGGCGGTGTCACGAGGTCTCGCGCAAACTCGACTACCCGTCGGCCGCGTACCACGCCGGCCTCGACTACGGCGAGCGCAAGAAGGTCGAACGGCAGTTCGGGGATCAGGACCTCGCCGCCGTCGTCACGACCGCCGCGCTCGCCGCCGGCGTCGACTTCCCCGCGAGCCAGGTTGTCTTCGACACGCTCGCGATGGGGATCGAGTGGCTCACCGTCCAGGAGTTCGAGCAGATGCTCGGGCGCGCCGGCCGCCCCGACTACCACGACAAAGGGAAGGTGTACATGCTCGTCGAACCGGACGCCGTCTACCACAACTCCATGGAGATGACGGAGGACGAGGTCGCGTTCAAACTCCTGAAGGGCGAGATGGAGGACGTCGTCATGGCCTACGACCAGAACGCCGCCATCGAGGAGGTGCTCGCGAACGTCGTCGTCGGCGGGAGCGCCGCCAAACGCCTCAGCGACCGGATGGTCGGCGACGTCCCCACGAAGCACGCCATCGGGAAGCTCCTCGAGTACGGCTTCATCGACGGCCTCGACCCGACGCCGCTGGGTCGGACCGTCACGACGCACTTCCTCAACCCCGACGAGGCGTTCAAGATGCTCGACGGCGTGCGCAAGGGGATGGACCCCTACCGGATCGCCGCCGAGATCGAACTGCTCGACGAAGAGGACTGAGCGGGGCTACACGTCGAAGAAGCCGCGTTCAGAGCGCCGGCAGCGCGAGCAGGCCGGGGACGAACGCGACGCCGAACACCGAGAGGAGGACGACGAGTATCGCGCCCGGGAAGCCCGCGACGGCGACGACGAGCAGCGTGAGCGGCGTTATCGCGACCGAGACACCGAAGACCGCCTGTACGACGAGCAGGGTGAGCAGGCCGACGACGGCGTTGACGACGAACGGTTTCACCGCGCGGACGACCCGGTACGCGCCGACGAGCGCCGCGAGCGCGAGCAGGAGGACGCCGACCTCGAGTGGAGTGACCATACCCGAAGGGCGAGCGCGCACAACGTAACACTTACCGCCGCGCGATGGCTACTGACAGGTGCGGGATCGTGGGTTAGCTTGGTATACTCTGGGCCTTGGGTGCCCAAGACCCCGGTTCAAATCCGGGCGATCCCATCTCTGACAGTAGTTCCGGGGAGCGACGCGCCCGTCCGCGACGCCGCTCGCCGTCGCGGCGTGAGTCTGCCCGTTCAGTTTCACCGTCCTTTGCGAACCTTCTTACGGCGTCGCGCGCTACCTACGTGAGCAGAATGGCTCAGGCTCAGGACCAAGACCTCGTCGACCGATTCGAGACGTTCTTCCGCCGATACTACAGCGATAAGGTCGGCGACCTCGCCCGGAACTACCCCCGGGACCAGAAGAGCCTCCGCGTCGACTGGGCCGACCTCTATCAGTTCGACGCGGACCTCGCCGACGACTACCTCCGGCATCCCGACCGACACCAGGATGCCGCCGAGCAGGCGCTCGTCAACTACGACCTCCCGATCGACGTCACGCTCGGGCAAGCGCACGTCCGCGTGCGGAACATCGCGGAGGCGACGGACATCCGCGCGCTGCGCTCCGAGCACCTGAACACGTTCGTCGCCGTGCAGGGGATCGTCCGGAAGGCGACCGAGGTCCGCCCGAAGATCGAGCAGGCGGTGTTCGTCTGCCAGCGCTGTAACTACGAGACGCAGGTCCCTCAGTCCGATTCGGGCTTCCAGGAGCCCTATCAGTGCGAGTCCTGCGAGCGGCAGGGCCCGTTCAAACTCGACCCGGAGAAGTCGGAGTTCATCGACGCCCAGAAACTCCGGATTCAGGAGAACCCGGAGGGGCTCGCGGGCGGCGAGACGCCGGAGAACATCGACGTCCACGTCGAGGACGACCTCACCGGGAGGGTGACGCCCGGCGACCACGTGACCGCGACGGGCGCGCTCCGCCTCGACCAGAGCGAGGGGTCGAACGAGAGCCCGATCTTCGACGTCTACATGGAGGGGAACTACGTCGAGATCGAGGACGAGCAGTTCGAAGACATGGAGATCACGCCGGAGGACAAGGAAGCCATCATCGAGATCTCCCAGCGTCCCGGTATCTACGAGGACATGGTGGACTCCATCGCGCCCTCCATCTACGGCCACCGGCAGGCGAAGCTCGCGATGCTCCTCCAGCTCTTCAGCGGCGTCACGAAACACCTCCCGGACGGCTCGCGGATCCGGGGCGACCTCCACATGCTCCTCATCGGTGACCCCGGGACCGGGAAGTCGCAGCTCCTGGCGTACGTCCAGAACATCGCGCCGCGCTCCGTCTACACCTCCGGGAAGGGGTCGAGTTCGGCGGGGCTGACCGCGGCGGCGGTGCGCGACGACTTCGGGGACGGCCAGCAGTGGACGCTGGAGGCGGGCGCGCTCGTGCTCGCCGACCAGGGTATTGCGGCGGTGGACGAGCTCGACAAGATGGCCGCGGACGACCGCTCGGCCATGCACGAGGCCCTCGAACAGCAGAGCATCAGCGTCAGCAAGGCCGGCATCAACGCCACCCTCAAGTCGCGGTGCTCGCTGCTCGGCGCCGCGAACCCCAAGTACGGCCGCTTCGACCAGTACGAACCCATCGGCGAGCAGATCGACCTGGAGCCCGCGCTCATCTCCCGCTTCGACCTCATCTTCACGGTGGCGGACCAGCCGGACCCGGAGGAGGACGCGAAGCTCGCCCAGCACATCCTCCAGACGAACTACGCGGGCGAGCTCCACACGCAGCGCGAGCACCTCCCCTCCGCGAACTACACCGAGGACGAGGTGGCCGCGCAGACGGACGAGGTCGCCCCGGAGATCGACGCCGAGCTCCTCCGGAAGTACATCGCGTACGCGCGGCGGAACGTCTACCCCGCGATGAGCGAGGAGGCCCGGCAGGCCATCGAGGAGTTCTACGTCGACCTGCGCGCGGAGGGCGCCGACGAGGACGCGCCCGTGCCCGTGACCGCGCGAAAGCTCGAGGCGCTCGTGCGTCTCGCGGAGGCCTCGGCGCGCGTCCGACTCTCCGATACGGTCGAGAAGGAGGACGCCGAGAAAGTCATCGCCATCGTGCGCTCCTGTCTGGAGGCCATCGGCGTCGACCCGGAGACCGGCGAGTTCGACGCGGACGTCGTGGAGACGGGGACGTCGAAGAGCCAGCGCGACCGCATCAAGAACCTGAAGGCGCTCATCGAGGACATCGAGGACGACTTCGAGGAGGGCGCGCCCGTCGAGGAGGTGCTCCAGCGCGCCGAGGACGCCGGGACGGAGCGCGGGAAGGCCGAGCACGAGATCGAGAAGCTGAAGAAACAGGGCGAGGTCTACGAGCCCTCGAACGGCCACCTGCGGACGACGTGAGCGACGCCGCAGCACACGCGGACGCGTAGGCTTTTCTTCGCCCGCCGACTATCGGGTGACGATGGATCGGATCAGCGCGCTCCGGAACGTCGAGGAGACGCTCGCGGCGCTCGAGAGCGGCGAGACCGACCTCGCGAGCGCGGAGGAGCGCGTCAGCGCGATACTGCGGACGTACGCGACGACCTACGACGGCGACCTCGCGGCGTGGCGGGCGTCGGGCGACCCGCCTGCCGACGGGCTCGTGGTGCTCGCGGCGAGCGAGCGCGAGGC
This sequence comes from Halarchaeum grantii, assembly GCF_014647455.2. Lineage (NCBI taxonomy): Archaea > Methanobacteriati > Methanobacteriota > Halobacteria > Halobacteriales > Halobacteriaceae > Halarchaeum > Halarchaeum grantii. The sequence goes on from NZ_BMPF01000001.1 coordinate 987,056, forward strand.
GCGCGAGCGGGTTCGCGACCTCGTGGGCGACCCGGACGTCCGCGTCTCGGTGGCGCGCGTCGAGTGACCGGCGGCGCTCCGAGCGGCTACCTTTTATTCGTCGGCAGCTAGGTACGTTCAGTGTTACTCGTGGTCGCCTACTCGCGGGCCGCCCGGCAGGCCCTCCGGAACAGCTGCTCGACGCACGAAGACGTGGTGGTGCGGCGCTTCGGCCGCGCGGTCCTCCTCCGCGAGACGGAGTTCGGCGCGTTCGTCGCGTGTCGCCTCCGCGAGCGCTTCGGCACGGACGTCGAGGTCGAGCGGACGGAGCCGTTGAACGAATACCGCGACGTACCCGCGCGCGTCCGCGAGGCCGCCGAAGCCTACGAGGCACGCGACTCGCCGAGCACGCCGTACGCGAAGTTCGCGATCGGGTCGGCGCATCCGACGCCCGAGGAGATGCGCGACGCGCCACTAGAGGAGTAGATGGAGGCGCGCGTCGGCGGCCGAGTCGTGCGGACGAACGCCCTCGACGTGCGCGAGGACGACATCGCGCCCGGAGACGCGCTCGCGGCGATACGAAACGCGGAGGGGTGGATCACGTGCCCGGTTCCGGGGGGCGTCCACGCGTCCGTCGGCCTCCTCGATGGGGCGACGTTCGCGGACGCACACGCCCTCGAGCGTGCGCTCGCCGCCGCCGCCCGCTCACGCGGCGAGCGCTCGGCGGTGGACGACGACGTCGCGGCCGTGCGCGCGGCGCTCGCCGAGGCGCCACCGGACGTGGAGGGAGTCCGCGCGGCACGCGAGCGCGTCGCGACGGCGGCGGCGGCCGTCGAGGCGCTCCGCGAGCGTACCGAGCGCTTGGGCGGGATGGTCGCGGCGCTTCGGAGAGCGGGCGCGGAGGACGAGTCGGTGAGCGCGGAGCACCGCGAGGCGGTGACCGCGCTCGTGGACGCGGAGACGGAGCACGTGGCGGCGCGCGAACGACTGGACACGCTCCGGGAGGCGGCCCGGCGCGCGCGGGACGCCCGGGAGCGGCGCCTCCGCCTCGAGGACCGCGAGCGCCGACTCGAGCGGGCGGCACGAGCGGAACTCGCGGACCGAGTCCGGCCGGCCTTCGAGCGCGCGCGGTGTGCGGTCCCGGACGGCCCGTGGCGGGACGCGTACGCGCTCGCCCGGGTCGCACGGGTTCGCGCGCCGGTCGTCGTCGCGGGCGGGCCGTTCGAGCGCGCGTCGCGCGCGATGGCGTGTCTGGACGCGCCCGTCGTCCTCACCCGAGCGCGCGTTTAAGTAGTCGAGCGGGACCACTCCCGCGCATGGCTCTCACTCTCTCCAGTCGTGCGACCGAGCACGACGGCGTGACGCTCGTTCGCGCCGTCCTCCGAAACGGCGGCGACGCGCCGCGCGGCGTCCGCGTGGCGAACGCCCTCGACGCCCCGGTGTTACCGCCGCGGCCGGGCGGCGTCGTCGCGGACGGTTGGGACGACGGCGGCTACGAGGGCGTCGTCGACGCCGGGGAGTCGCGCGCGCTCGGCTACGCGTGCCGGGCGGCGCCGCGCGAGGACCCGTGCAGCATCGAGTACGAGGAGCGCGCCCGCGAGACCGGGCGACGGCGAAGCGTCGCGGACGCGGTTCGCGACCTCGGCGACCCGCGACCGCCGGTTGCGGGCGTGCCGACCGCTGAACCACCGGACACGAGCGACGCGGGGGTCGAGATTCCGCGAGCGGTCGCGGCGTGGCTCGACGGCGTGGAAGCGCGGATTGCGGCCGGGACGGCCACGCCGGAGGACGACCGGGCGCTCGCCGCCCTCGGCGCGCGCGTCGCGGCGCTCCGGGAGGACGCATGATCCTCGCGGTCGTCGGTGGGAAGGGCGGCGTCGGGAAGTCGACGGTGGCGTTCGAACTCGCCGCGCTCCGGGGGGCGGTCGTGGTGGACGCGGACCTCGCGATGGCGGACCTCCCGACGGCGCGCGGGCCCGACCTCCACGACGTCCTCGCGGGGCGCGCTGACCCCGTGGAGGCCGTCCGCGAGGGCGGCGCGGTCGACATCCTCCCGTGCGGGCGGACGCTCGCCGGCGCGAGAGCGTGCGACCTCGGGGCGCTCGGGGGCGCGCTCGAAGCCGTCGAACACGCGTACGGGGACGTGGTCGTGGACTGTGCGGCGGGGATGCGCGCGGACGTGGGCGTGCCGCTCGCGGTCGCGGACGCCTGCGTCGTCGTCACCGCGCCGGAGCGTCCGGCGCTCGCCGACGCGCTCCGGGCGCGCGAGCTCGCGCGGACGTTCGACGCGGGGCTCGCAGTCGTCGCGTACAATCACGCCGGCGAGGCGCCCGCGTCGGTGGAGCGCGCGCTCGGCGCGCCCGCGGTGGCGATCCCGAGCGACGACGCGGTGGTGCGCGCTCGGCGCGCGGGGCAGCCGGTGACGCGGCTGTTCCCGGACGCACCCGCGGTATCGGGGTTCGCGGCGCTCGCGGAGTCGATACGGGCGTGCGGGCTCTGAAGGAACCTGTGACCGAGTAGCGGACCGGAGAGCGTCGACTGTTGGGAACGAACGGAGCGCTGGAGAGCGAGTATCGTGCTTATTCGAGGTCGTAGAAGGCGTTGCGGACGGTGACGGGCGTGACGCCGGCGGCGTCGGCGGCCTCTTTCTGCGTGAGCGTGAACGCGTGGTCGCGTGCGGCGGCGTAGAGGCAGGCGGCGGCGACGCCGCTGGGTTTGCGCCCGCCCGTGGCGCCGGTCTCGCTCGCCTCGGCGGCGAGTTCGGTGGCGCGGCGTTCGACCGCGCGCGGGACGTCGAGGTCGGTGGCGAAGCGCGGAATGTACTCGCGGGCGTCGATGGGGCCGGTGGGGAGGCCGAGTTCGCGGTTCATCGCGGCGTAGGCGGCGCGGAGTTCGTTCGCGTCGGCGCGCGCGACGGCGACTATTTCGGGGACGGTGCGCGCGACGCCGTTCGTCCGGCAGACGGCGTAGATGGCGGCAGCGGCGAACCCTTCGAGCGAGCGCCCACGGATGAGGTTCTCGGATTGGGCGGAGTCGAAGAGCACGCACGCCTGGTCGCGGACGCTGTAGGTCATGGAGAGCGAGCTGACGACGCGGCGGATCTCGGTGAAGGCGTAGATCTGGTTGCGCTCGGCCTTGCTGGCGACGTTCGCGCGGTTGTGCTGGCGGCGGAGGCGGGCGAACTGGCGGCGCTTGCGGCCGGTGAGTCGCGACGAGTACCCGATCTCGGTGCTGAGGCCGCGGTCGTGCCGGGAGCGCGTGAGCGGCGAACCCACACGCCCTTTCGGCAAAAACTGCCTTGATATGCAGTTTGAACATCAATCAGACCATGATTATTACCAAGACTCACCCGATAGCCTCGGGTACGGTATTGCTCCGCTGAGCACCCCAACCAACAGTCAACACCATGTCAATCAATGTCGAACGCACACGCCGCGCGAGAACAGGCCGCAAATCGGCGCGTCTCACGGGCTTTGCAGGATTCCACCATGCACGACACGGACCTGCAACCCCTAACGCCCGAAGACGCAAAGGAACGCTACCTAAGAGCACTTGAAGACGACAAGGCAGACGGAACCATCCGAACGCGGGACTACAAACTCCGTCATTTCGTCCGATGGTGCGACGAGAAAGGCATAGACAACCTAAATAACCTCAATGGGCGGGACCTTGAGGACTACAAGCACTGGCGAAAGGAAGACGGCGACTTGAAAAAGACGACTGTCAGAACCCAAATGTCCGTTATTCGCGGGTTTATCGAATACTGCGGTCGGATAAATGGTGTCCACCCCCAACTACACGAACAGGTGATACTGCCCAAACTCGAAGACGGGGAAAACCGTAGTGAGGACACCATAGAAGCCGACCGCATACAGGACATACTCGGCTTCATGGAGAAATTCGAGTATGCCACAAGGGACCATGTTGTTCTCCTGTTACTGTGGAAAACGGGCGTCAGAACTGGGAGCCTACGGTCCCTTGACCTTGAGGACTACCACGACCGCGAGCCTGCCCTTAGACTGGAACACCGCCCCGAGACGGACACCCCGCTCAAGAACAAGTCAAACGGGGAGCGAATGGTTGCCCTTGGTGAGAAAGAGGCAGAGGTGTTAGACGACTTCATTCGACACAAGCGGCAGGATGTTACCGATGAACACGGGCGTAAACCCCTAATCACCACTAAGAACGGGCGTATTGGCAAGGTCACTATCCGTCGGACAACGTACCGATACACTCGCCCCTGTGTCGTCGCAGGGGGTTGCCCTCACGACAAAGACCCTGAGGATTGCGGGGCGGCAATGAACTACGACAAGGCTTCGGAGTGTCCCGATAGTGTGAGCGCACACCCCTTCCGTCGGGCGGCAATCACTCACCACCTAAACAACGACGTTCCGAAGCCTATGGTGAGCGACCGTATGGATGTCTCACCTGACGTGATAGATGAGCACTATGATGCCGAAGATGAGAAAGGGAAAATGAATCGGCGTAGGGAATACGTGGAGAGTATCTAAAACACGGATTCGGTAAATTCAGTCGCTTCGGTATACCAAAACTTCATCCTCCAAACTCTGAGGTGTTCTAGGATAGGTAGCGGCGGCTTCCCTCAGTTCTTCGACACCTTCCTCTTGCAGTTGAGAGGCATCAGATACATCCTCCTCAAAGGTCGCATCATTATCCAGATATGCCTTACACTCCTCCTCAAATTTCGCGGCGGCGGCTTTCAGATGCTCCGCTGAGGAAATCCCATTTTGAATTGGCTGAGGGAACAGGTCGTTATCGTTTATTTCACAGTCATTAACAAACTCAAGAGCGTTCTGCCATGACCCTATGTTGCTTTCTAAGGCCCCTTGTGCTCCCCTAAACCCTTCAATAGCATCATGGAACCTGTCGTTCCTCATGTCGGACAGTGCGCTATCACTCAAATCAACCAGCGTGATTAGAACATCACCACCCTCCCGTTCCTCTAATATCAACCCATCTGGATGATTAGCATCTGGCCCTTCCTCTTGTGTGGCATACAGGCCGTCACTTTCAATCACTGCCCCAATTTCATCCTCCGAATTATTCATGCCGTCGTATGCATCTTCATACAGGCCGAGGGCATATTCTGTGCGGTCCTCTGTATCCTCAACATACTTGGGATTGCACTTACTGCGGGTGGTTTCTGTCGGCGTTTCGGTAGGCGTGGAGGTTGGTTGTTGATTGGCTTCGGAACTATTTCCTGTGCAACCAGCAAGGAGAAATACAGAGCCGACGACAAACGAGCGACGTGATATGTCCATATATTAGCCGTGTAATTGCTAGATGTTAACATTTTGGAAGTCGGTAGGCAATATATTGACGGACACTTCCGAATAGTTGGGCGGCAGATAGTCAGAAAATAATAATTTTTTCTGACGGTATTGGGGGGCGGTGTATATATGTCGAAAGAAATCCGAGCACACTGCGAGCGGTGATGCACCCCCTGCCAGATACGCACGAGCGGCCCCCGAACGCTAATCTCCACGGCCCCCGCTGTGGGGGTGAGAATGGGTATCCGTATAGACTCGTTCGGCCCCGAGGAGATTCTTGCCGCTTCTGACGCCCCGAGCCGACGGACCAATAACTGACAATTATGTATGTCCCACAGTTATTTTCTGGAGTTGCTCACAGGCGCGCAGAGCGATTTCTTGAGTAGACGAGAGGGAAACATCCAGCCAATACTGAAGCCGCTCAGAAGCGCGCACATCGCTTTTGAGAGCAAGCCAAATCTCGACAGATATGGAATCCGCTCAGACGAACGTGTCGGCCGCTCAAGCGCGTTCGGTGTCACGCCAGTGGATGGGCCGTGGAGTCGCTTCGAGCGGCGTAGGCGGGCGCGCACACGCGCACACCGGCAACGTTCGTAGTATCACAGCAAGGCAACGAACGTGGAGTAGTATTACTCTGCTGTATATTACCGCGCACGTAAGAAGTGATACGGGCGTGTCACGGCCCATACCGCCCGCTATCAACCGCGAGAGGCGAAATCATCTTTCGCTAATTCCTTCTACGCTTACATATCCGCGACGGGCGGGTATGCGGGTGAGTGTCACACTCCCGTCCCCCTCACGGCGGCTCGCGGTCCCCACGGCCCGCCTCAGTCTGCTGGCCGTCCCCCTATAGGCCGACGTGTCACTGAATCGGACGGCCCCCCACCCGCGTGCCCACCCTAATCCCGATTTTGGCTTCTCACGGCCTTTGCGGGGCCTAATCCCGATTTTTGGCGGCCATCTCACGCGCGCCCGCGCAAGACACGGCCGTTCCAGTTATTAATTCGGTACGGAGAGTTATTAACAGCCTGCGGACACACATCTACCCCCATCTGACCTTTCACCGAGATACGGACCAAATCGGCCGAGACTGGCGGGAGAACGCGCCTACCTCCGAAGTACGCCAGTATGGGGCCGCGTCCAACGAACGTAGGACACTCGTCAGTACGGTAGTAATGAGAGCAAATGACTGACGACGGACCCGAACCACGCGACAGGTGGCTTAGGATTAATTCCAAGGACAGAGAGGCTATCAAGAAAGTGAAAAGTGAACACTTCAATGGGGAAGTCCCACTCGGTTTTGCCGCTCGGTATGCCTGTGAGCAACTGGCGGAGGACGACAGTGAGGGCGACAGTGGAGGTGTCCATCTATGAACGACCGACTCGGCTACAGTGACAAGGACGACCCCACGGGCGACGGGGGGAGTTCTGTCAAATACCTTATCAATCTGGAGGATAACGAATGAGCGAACTGGAGGTGGTGGATACGGCCGTGTCGCCCCTCTCGCGCGTGGAGTTCAACCCCGACGGCCGTGTTAACTACGAAAACGGGCGGCTCACGGCCGCGTATCCGTCGAACGCGGATACCACAGAGTTTGTAATTGCCGTGTTTCGGTACGCCGACAGTAACACGGTCGAACTCCCCGAGGGCGCGGTGGTCTTAGACGTGGGTGAGGGCGTGGTTGTCACCGCCGTCCCGTCTGACGCTTACGGGGTGAGCGACCAGTGACAGTTGACCTACACCCTACCACGGTTGAGGCGGCCCGTGACCGTGGTGGCGACAAGGACCCCGACCGTCCAGAGGGTATCACTGAGGCGCTTGAGACGGAACAACTCGGCTACGGTGAGGGTGAGCCACTGGTTGGGGAGTCGTACCAAGACTACCCCTCTCGGGAGGAACTGAGCAACCCCGCTCGTGGCGAGTTTCTTCGGGACCTACTGGCACACCCGTGTGTCGGTGGTCTGGATGATGCGGTGGCGGAACTCACTGGAGCGGGCGACAATCCCACCCTCCATAAGTGGCTCAGTACGGTGGAGGCGGCCACTGAGGCGCACAGTCTCGACGTGGATACCCTCACGGCCAAGGGTGAGGACGAGCGGGGCCAAGGGGGTACGGACACCCTCACGTCCGTCCTTGGGTACGAGCCGCCCGAGGACTTGGTAACTCGTAACAACCCTGTGTTGATAGCCGAACTCTACGGGATTGGCCTGTCCGTTGCGGAAGTGGCGGACACCCTTGGCGAGAGGGTGGAGGGTCACCTTCCCGAGGGCCACGTTCGTGACACCCTCAAGACCGTGGGGCTACTCGAAGGGCGTACCCGTGAGGAACAGCGGGAAGCCTTCGAGGACAACGACTCTCGGCTTGGCGGTACTACGATAGACAACACGGGTAGCGGTCAGTCGAAGGGACTGACTGTGAACGCCGAAGACTTCGCTTAGGGCCGCCTCACCACCCTCTACGTCTCTTTTTACGTTATTTTAACAAGGGGTAGCCGTGGCTATAGCAGTGGCTCACTGTTATTGAGTACCAAGAAAAAACGGCGGAAAAGAGGAAGATGTCCGCAAACCGACAACGATTATCCCAGTCCTTTCGGTGGTGGTTGACTGGCTGACAGGCAACCACCGTTGTGGTCATCGGGGCGGCCGACTTATCTCCGCCCCTCCCGTGTTAACCGTACTGACGAATGCGTAGGACAGTTGTAGGACGACTTAGGCGCGTATTCGTACTGCGGATAGCGAGGGAGGCCCCGCCGACCGCTCCCGACACGCGGGGCGGTGTGGTAACTTATTTCATACTCTGACTTATTCTACTGTATGATGCCAAATACGAAACAGGATTTACACAATTTGTGGGCCGATACTCCAATGACTGAGGACGATTCAATCGTCAAGCAACACGTTAAGAATTTTATGATATATGCGGTCGGAATCGGGCTACTCACGGGCATTGTGAACGTGATATTAGGGGCGGCTCTTGGGGTGATTGGCGCGATAATCGCCCTCCCGCTCAATCTCTTTGTAGCCTACAAGGTAGTGACAAAGATGTTCACGGAGGTGGATAATCTGGTTGTCCGACGTATCCGACGGCGGGAGGGCAACCTTGCTCAGAATCTGAGTGAGTAACTGATTTTTGAGGCTCAGACACGGATAGCGGCCGACCAAACATTTTTATCTAGAGAACTAGATTTAGTAAATGCAAAGTCCATGACGGCGCGCCCCCACGGTCGAACTGTGAACGGGTACACTCCGAGGCAATCGGTTAGCGGAGAAAACCACCAGACTGCGCGGGGATACATGGTAAATCAGCGGACACAGATTGATGTGATAAGCGGCGCGCCGGTCCGCTCGCGGTTGGTGTCGTCGTCGGCGAAGGAGCGCCACTCGGGGCCGCGGTCGAGGCGGTCGGTGTCGACGACGAGGCCGCATTCGCTGCAGACGGTCTCGTGGTTGTCGTGTTCGAGGCTGCCGGTGCATTCGGGGCAGGACGTCGTTGCCTGACTCATACTTCTCACTTGGCGCCGAACGCCTACTTAAGTGAAGGACGATTGGTGGGTGGCGGCGCGGTTTCGACGCGCGAAGCGTACCGGTCACCGGTACGTTCGGTTTCGGGCGTGTCGCGGCCTGCACCGTCGGTCGAGCGGTGTGTTCATGTAGGTCGACCGACGAGAGGGTGTAATGGGTCTCTCGGAGATCGCGGCGGGACTGACGGTGACGACGCGTCAGGAAGAGCGAGGGGTCGCGACCGTCGATGCGACGGACGTGCCGCTCGCGGAGCGTCTCGCGCCGTACGCCGACGAGTTGCCGTGTCCGGTCGAGCCGGCGGCGGCGCTCCTCGACGCCTACGGCACGGGGACGAGCGTCGGCGTGGCGGCGAGCGCGGCGGGGCTGGCGCCGACGATGGGCGCGAAGGTGCTCCACCGCCTCGGCGTCGCGGGCGTGACGCCGCTCTCGCCGCTCGCGCGTGAGGTGGTTCGGGACTGGCTCGACGGGGAGCTGTCGCGGCGCGAGGCGGTGACGCTCTCGGGCGCGAGCGCCGCGGAGTTCTCGCTCGGCGCGTACTGCGAGACGCACGCCCCCATCGCGGGCGCGGCGGAGATCGTCACGGCGGCGCGCGAGCCGGACGGGTCGCGCTCGCTCGCGCGACGGGAGCGGGACGCGTTCGCGGAGACGTTCGACGCGCCCGCCGAGCTACGATAGGCGGCGTCGGAGGCCGGCGAGGAAGCCGGGCGCGGCGTCGTCGACGAGTTCGTCGACGGCGAACAGGGCACCGAGGAGCGACGCGACGGAGCGCGTGTAGTCGTCGGGGTCGGCGGGCGTGACGGCGGGCGCCTCGCTCTCGGACCCGAGTGCGGTCTCGGGGACGGCGACGTCCGCGTCCGGGAGGGCATCGGGGATCGCGCGGTTCGCGACGACGACGCTCGCCTCGACGCCGACGTCGGCGAAGCGGCCGCGTTCGCGCGCGAGCGCGTCGACACCGCGGTCGTCGGCGACGGTGACGGCGACGACGCGATCGGCGGCGGTGGCGGCGCCGACGGCGGGGTTCGTGAGGAGCGGCGGTGTGTCGACGAGGACGTAGTCGTACCGCTCGGTGGCTTCCGCGAGGCGCTCGCCGACGCGCTCGCCGGCCTCGGGGGTCAGCGCCTCGGCGCTCCGGGTGAGGGACGCGTGCGCGGGGGCGAGGTCGAGCGCGCCGTCGCCGGGCGCGTCGAGGGTGTAGGCGGCGTCGGCGACGGCGACGCTCGGGTCGGTGAGGAGCGCGGTCGCGTCCGGGTCGAGGCGGGCGTCGACGTACGTGGAGAGGCCCTGCGTGGCGTGTGCGACGTCGAGGACGAGGACGTCTTCGCCGGCGGCGGCGAGGAGCGCGCCGGCTTCGACGCAGAGGCGGGTGGCGCCGACGCCGCCGGCCGCGCCGACGACGGCGGCGGTCCGTGCTGTGGGCATGTCGCTGTCTGCGGCGGCGGCAAAGAAAAGGACGGCGGCCTAACCGCTACTGGTGGATGCCGTAGACGTCGCCGCTCCAGTCGCGCGCCGGGTGGTCGTAGACGGGGTGGTTCCGGTCGCGCTCGGTGAGCCGAGCGTGGTCGGCGGCGTCGAGCTCCCAGTCGAAGAGCTCGAAGTTCTGCCGGACGTGCTCGGGCGAGGAGGACTTCGGGAGGACGGCGACGTCGTCCTCGATCGCCCACTTGAGGACGATCTGGGCGGGCGACTTGTCGTACTTCTCGGCGAGGTCCTGCACGACGTCGTCGCCGAAGACCTCGGTGCGCGCGAGCGGCGCGGCGGCCTCGAGTGCGACGTCCGTCTCGCGGCAGTACTCCACGAGGTCGTCGCGCTGGAACCACGGGTGGTACTCGATCTGGTTGACGGCGATGGGGACGTCGCTGACGTGCTGGGCGGCGCTGAGTTGGTAGGCGCTGAAGTTGGAGACGCCGACGTTCTTCACGAGGCCCTCCTCGTGGAGGTGAGCCATCGCGTCCATCGTCTCGCGGATGGAGACGGCGGGGTTCGGCCAGTGGACGAGGTAGAGGTCGAGGTAGTCGGTGCCGAGTTTCTCGAGGGAGTCCTCGCAGGACTCGATGAGCGAGTCGTAGGTGAGGTTCTTCGGGAGGACCTTGGAGGTGAGCCAGAGGTCGTCGCGCTCGTACTCGGCGAGGGCGTCGCCGATCTCGGCCTCGTTGTGGTAGCCTTCGGCGGTGTCGACGTGCGTGTAGCCGGCGTCGAGGCCGGCGCGCACGGCGTCCTTCACGGTGTCGCCGTCGATGTCCCATGTGCCGACGCCGACGAGGGGGAGTTCATCGCCGCTCTGCAGGGTGACAGTTGGTACGCTCACGTGCGGGAGGGCGTACGGGACGGCCTTAGTCGTTCGGCCGGCGGCAGGTTACTCGATCTTCGCGGCGATCTCGTCGAGGTCGTCGTCGCTGAGGTCGGGGCGGTCGCCGGCGACGGCGTGGACGGGCGCGCCGCCATCGCCCTCGAAGCGCGGGACGAGGTGGACGTGGACGTGCGGGACCTCCTGACCGGCGGCCTCGCCGTCGTTCACGCCGACGTTCAGGCCGTCCGCGTCGACGGCGGCCTCGACGTCGGGGACGAGGTCGTGGACGAGGTCGAAGACGGCGCGCGAGTCGTCGGCGGAGAGGTCGTCGAGGCGCTCTGCGTGGGTGCGCGGGACGACGAGGGTGTGGCCGGGCGCGAGCGGGTTCGCGTCGAGGAACGCGAGCGCGCCGTCGCGCTCGGCGACGATGCGGCCGGGGATGTCGCCGTCGACGATGCTACAGAAGAGACAGTCGTCGCTCATACGCGCCCCGTGGGCGGGCGCGGCCTTAGTTATTCGGTGAGCGGGAGGAGGACGCCGAAGACGAACGGGCAGAGAACGATGCCGAGCGCGCCGATGGCTTCGGCGTCGGTGGCGACGGTGAACGCCCATCCGGGGAGCGTCGTCAGCGCGGAGCCGAGGTCGGCGAGGAGGAAGCCACCGACGACGAGGCAGGCGGAGAGGAGCGTCGTGCGTTTCGTGAGCGTCGGGTAGTCGAGGTCACCGTAGCGGCCCATACTCCTGCGAGGGCGTTCGGCGACGGAAAGCGTTTCGCCGCGCCTCCGCTGAATCCGATTCTCCTTTCACCGAGGAGGGAGAGTGGTGAGTCATGGACCGATTCGCCGAACCCCCGGAGCGGTACGACCCGGAGGACGTCCGGGAGCGGGTGTTCGACTACTGGGACGAGGTGGACGCCTACGAGCAGACGAAGGCGCACCGCGAGGACGGCGAGGACTTCTTCTTCGTGGACGGCCCGCCGTACACCTCCGGTGCGGCGCACATGGGGACGACGTGGAACAAGTCCCTGAAGGACGCCTACATCCGCTACTACCGGATGAACGGCTACGACGTGACGGACCGGCCGGGCTACGACATGCACGGCCTCCCCATCGAGACGAAGGTCGAGGAGAAACTCGACTTCGAGTCGAAGCAGGACATCGAGGAGTTCGGCGTCGAGGCCTTCATCGAGGAGTGCAAGGCGTTCGCGGACGAGCAACTGGAGGGCCTCCAGTCGGACTTCCAGTCGTTCGGCGTCTGGATGGACTGGGAGAACCCGTACAAGACGGTCGACCCGACGTACATGGAGGCGGCGTGGTGGGGGTTCAACCGCGCGGCCGAGCGCGGCCTCGTCGAGCAGGGCAAGCGCTCGATCAGCCAGTGCCCGCGCTGTGAGACCGCCATCGCGAACAACGAGGTGGAGTACGAGGACGTCGAGGACCCGACGGTCTACGTGAAGTTCCCCCTCGAAGAGCGCGAGGGGAGCCTCGTCATCTACACGACGACGCCGTGGACGATTCCCGCGAACGAGTTCGTCGCGGTCGGCGAGGACATCACGTACCAGCGCGTCGAGGCGACGAAGGGCGACGAGACGGAGACGCTCTACATCGCCGAGGCCTGCGTCGAGGAGGTCCTGAAGAAGGGGCGCTACGACGACTACGAGGTCGTCGACTCCTTCCCGGGCGCGGCGATGCTCGGCTGGGAGTACGAGCACCCGCTCGAGGAGGAGGTGCCGGACAACCCCGAGACGTCGGGGACGCGCGAGGTCTACCACGCGGACTACGTGGAGGCGTCGGACACGGGGCTCGTCCACTCCGCGCCCGGCCACGGTGAGGTGGACTTCGAGCGCGGCGAGGAACTCGGCCTCCCCGTCTTCTGCCCGGTCGCTGGCGACGGCACCTACACCGAACAGGGCGGGAAGTACGAGGGCGCGTTCGTCAAGGACGCCGACGAGGCCATCACGGAGGACCTCTCCCGGAAGGGCCTCCTCCTCGCGTCGGGGACGGTCACGCACTCCTACGGCCACTGTTGGCGGTGTGACACGCCCATCCTCCAGCTCGCGACCGACCAGTGGTTCATCACCATCACGGACGTGAAAGAGGAGCTCCTCGACAACATGGAGGACTCGGAGTGGCACCCGCAGTGGGCGCGCGACAATCGCTTCCGGGACTTCATCGAGAACGCGCCCGACTGGAACGTCTCCCGACAGCGCTACTGGGGGATTCCCGTCCCCATCTGGGTCGCGGAGGGGACGAAGGGCGAGACGCCCGAGGACCGCATCGTCGTCGGGACGCGCGAGGAGCTCGTCGAACGCGCCGACCAGGACCTCGACCCCGATATGGACATCCACAAGCCCGCCGTCGACGACGTCACCATCACCGAGGACGGCGTCACCTACGAGCGGGTCCCGGACGTCTTCGACGTCTGGCTCGACAGTTCGGTCGCCTCCTGGGGCACGCTCGACTACCCCGAGGAGGAGGAGGCCTTCGAGGAGCTGTGGCCGGCGGACCTCATCATGGAGGCCCACGACCAGACGCGCGGCTGGTTCTGGAGCCAACTGGGCATGGGGACGGCGGCGATGGGCGAGGTGCCCTACGACGAGGTCATCATGCACGGCTTCGCGAACGACGAGGACGGCCGGAAGATGTCCAAGAGCGTGGGGAACGTCGTCCAGCCGGACGAGGCCATCGAGCGCCACGGCGCGGACGCGATGCGGATGTTCCTCCTCGGCGTCGACCCGCAGGGCGAGGACATGCGCTTCTCGTGGGACGAGATGGGGAACATGGCCCGCGACCTGAACGTTCTCTGGAACGTCTTCCGCTTCCCGCTCCCCTACATGCGCGCGGACGGCTTCGACCCCGACGCGCAGACCGTGGACGAACTCGACCTCGCCGTCGAGGACGAGTGGCTCCTCTCGAAGCTCCAGCAGCTCAAGCACGACACGGAGGACTACTGGGAGGGCCGCGAGCAGCACCGCGCCCTGCAGGCGCTCCGCGAGTTCGTCGTCGAGGACCTCTCGCGCTACTACATCCAGCTCATCCGCGAGCGCGTGTGGACCGAGCAGGCCGGCGAGAACAAGACGGCGGCGTACGCGACGCTCCACAAGGTCCTCCTCGAAGTGGTCGCGCTCCTCGCGCCCTACGCGCCGTTCGTCACCGAGGAGATGTACAGCTACCTCACGGGCGAGGACGGCCACCCGACCGTCCACATGTGCGACTGGCCCGAGGTGGAGGAGCGCTTCCGCCAGCCCGCGCTCGAGGACGCCATCGACACCGCCCGCTCCATCGAGGAGGCGGGCAACCACGCGCGCCAGCAGGCCGGCCGAAAGCTCCGCTGGCCGGTCGCGCGCGTGGTTGTCAGCCCGGACGACGAGCGCGTCGCCGAGCAGGTCGATGCATATCGCAGCCTCCTCGCCGACCGACTGAACGCCCGCCGCATCGAGGTGCTGGAGCCGGGCGAGACGTTCGGCGACGTCGAGTACTCCGCCGAGGCGGACATGAGCGTGCTCGGGCCCGCGTTCGGCGGCGACGCCGGCGACGTGATGGAGGCGCTGAACGCCGCGCGCGTCGGCGACGACGACCTCGACCTGCTCGAGGCGGCCGTCGAGGACGCGCTCGGCCGCGAGGTGCAGCTCACCCCGGAGATGGTCGAATTCCGCGAGGAGACCCCCAACGAGGTCGCCGCCGCGCCCTTCGAGGGCGGCACCGCCTACGTCGATACCGAACTCGACGACGACCTCGAAGCCGAGGGGTACGCCCGCGAGATCATCCGGCGCGTGCAGGAGCTCCGCAAGGAGCTCGACCTCGAGATGGAGGCCGAAATCCGCCTCGACGTGCTCGTGTTCGACGACCGCATCGCGAAGCTCGTCAGCGAGCGCGAGGACCTCATCACCGACGAGGTTCGCGCGCGCGAACTCGAAGAGGTGGACGAGGCTGACGCGAACACCGCCGTCGAGGAGTACGACGACGTCGAGGGCGTCCGGATGCGCCTCGGCGTGCAGAAGGTCTGATCGGGTCGCGTTCGGCGGGCGCTATTCGCGGCCGAGCGCTTTCGCGACGGCGGGCGCGGCCGACACCTCGCTGACGGCGCGCTCGATGGTGTCGGTGGCGAGGACGGCCTCGACGCCGGCCGTGGCGAGTTTCGTGCGGGCGTTCGCAGCGAGGAGAGGGTGGACGCACGCGACGTAGACTCGGTTCGGGTCCTCGAGGAGGCCGATGGCCTCGCTCATCGTCGAGCCGGTGGCGACGATGTCGTCGACGACGACGACATCTCTTCCAGAAACGTCCGTCTCGCTCGGCGTGACCTCGACGTCGGTTCCCGAGTGGCGGACTTTCTCGAAGAAGTCGGCGTCGCCCGGCCCGTAGGCGTCCTGCACGGATTCGGCGAGCGGGAGCGCGGAGGCGTCTGGCGCCAGAAAGACGGGGTCGCGGAGGTCCTCGGGGAGCGGGTCGGCGAGGTGCGGCGTCGCGTCCACGTTCGTCGCGGGCACGTCGAAGAACTCGCAGACCGCGGGTTCGTGGACGTTCACGGTGTAGACCTCGTCCGTGCCCGTGGAGACGGCGCGCGCCATCGCGCGGGCGGAGACGGGTTCGCCGGGCTCGAACGCCTCGTCCTGTCGGGCGTAGCCCATGTAGGGGATGACGGTGACGACCTCCTCGGCGCCGGCCTCGCGGACGGCGTCCTGCAACTGGAGGAGTTCGATGTGCGCGGCGTCGTCGACGGTGGAGGCGACGACGACGGCGCGGCCCTCGACGGGCGGGACGCGGACGACGCGCTCGTCGTCCGGGAACGACTCGTACTCGACTTCGGCGAGTTCCTCGCCGAGTTCGGCGGCGAGCGCGGCGGCGAGCCCCTGCGAGGCGGAGCCACTGACGATCATGGCTGTAGAGTGGGCCAGCGCGGGGTTAGGCGTTTCCGTCCGCGCCTACTGCTCGCTCTCGGCGACGACGGCGGCGGAAACACCCGGAAGGCCGACGGTGCGGGTGCGCCAACCGTGCCCGGCGTCCACCGCGACCGTGCCGGCGACGTCGACGGCGTAGAGCGCGCCCGCACCGTAGGCGACGGCGGCGAGGTCGGTGAGCGGGACCTCCCGGTCGGTCCACGCGTCGCCGTCGTGCTCGTAGAGGGCGTCGTCGAGGACGGCGGCGACGTGGTCGGCGCGCGCGGCCACGGCGGTGGCGTTGCCGTCGCGGTCGGCGAGCCAGCCGTTCCCGAGCCGGTAGAGGCCGTCGCTCGTCGTGGCCCACGGACCCCGAGCGGCGACGTCGCGCGCGTCGTCGAGGCCGGAGTAGGTGACGTCGTCCTCGGTGACGCGGTAGACGCCGTCGACGGTGGCGAGGAGCGCGCCGTCGGCGCCGCGCGCTTCGGGCGCGATGCCGCGCGCGTCCCAGTCGTCGCCGTCGGCGGCGGCGACGCGGCCCTCGGGACCGACGGCGAGGAGCGTGTCGCCGTCGTAGCTCACGGCCGTCGCGTCGCCGAATCCGGTCCCCGTGAGCTCCTCGGCGTCGCCGACGCGGACGTCCTCGGGGCCGGCGACCGCGACCGTCCCCTCGTGGATCGCGACGTCGCGGACTTCGCTCGTGGTGAGGAGCGCGAACTCGCCGATCTGGTCGCCGGAGACGGCGACGGACGCGAGGCCGCGGTCGGTGCCGACGAGCAGGGTCTCGGTGCCGGTTCGGTCGGCGTAGACGCGCTTCTCGTCGATGCTGATGTCGTGCTCGCTCATACTCGAAGGAGGGACGGGGCGGGCGGAAAACGTTGCGCTCGCGCTCACCCGATGGGAACGGCGCGGCGGCGACACCGCGGACCGCGCGGTACTTCCCGTCCGAGGCCCGACGGTGAGATATGCGACGGCGTCAGTATCTCGGCGCGGGGGCAGCGGGGCTCGCGAGCGCGCTCGCGGGCTGTAGCGGTCTGAGTGGGATGCTCGGACCGTCCGGAGAGTGGAAGCTCCGCGCGATGCCGGCGGACCCGGAGGCGACGGAGCACACCTGCGAGCTCGGCGAGTCGTTCGTCGCGAACCACCCGGACCTCGAAACGGTGCTCTCGCGGGCGGCGGACGGCGAGCGCGGGACGTGGAGCGAGCCCGTCTACCTCGGTGCGGAGGCGGGGAACGAACTCGGCGCGGACCTCGCCGAGCACTGCGGGGACGGCTTTCGCGGCGTCTACTTCTACGGCGACGGTTCCTACTTCGTCAGCCTCGCCGACCGGAACCCCGGAAACGGGAAGGGCCACGATAGCGGCTCGCACGAGCATTAGGAAACCACTTTGAGGCGCGCGGCGGTAGGGGCGTCCATGAAGGTGTTCGGGTCCAGCGGAACGCGCGGCGTCGCGAACGAGGAGGTGACGCCGGCGTTCGCGCTGGACGTCGCGAAGGCCGTCGGGTCGGTCCGCGAGGAGGACCGCGTCGCCGTCGGGCGCGACACGCGACGGACGGGGCGGATGCTCGCGAACGCCGTCGCGTCGGGGCTCGCGGCGGCGGGCGCGGACGTCGAGCGCCTCGGCGTCCTCCCGACGCCCGCCCTGCAGGCGTACGCGGCGGACGAGGGCGTCCCCGCGATCATGGTGACGGCGTCCCACAACCCGCCGGAGTACAACGGCCTGAAGCTCGTCGGCCCGGACGGCGTCGAGCTCTCCGTGGACGCGCTGGAAGCCGTCGAGGAGGCGCTGCTCGGCGAGTCGTTCGAGCCGGTTCCGTGGGACGAGACGGGCGCGGACCGGGCTGTCGAGGGCGCGCGCGACCGGTACGTGGACGCGCTCGTCGAGGCGGTGGACGCGTCGCGCATCGCGGAGGCGGGGCTGACGGTCGCGCTCGATCCGGGGCACGGCGCGGGCGCGCTGACGAGCCCGGACTTCTACCGCGAGCTCGGCTGTCGCGTCGTCACGACGAACGCCCAGCCGGACGGGCACTTCCCGGGGCGCGAGCCGGAGCCGGTCGAGGCGAACCTCGCGGACCTCGGCCGACTCGTGCGCGCGAGCGACGCGGACGTCGGCATCGCGCACGACGGCGACGCCGACCGCGCGATCTTCTACGACGAGACGGGGTCGTTCGTCCCCGGCGGTGCGTCGTTCGCGGCGCTCGCGGACGCCGAACTCTCCGAGGGTGACGTCGCTGTCTCGGCGGTGAACGTCAGCCAGCGCCTCGTCGACATCTGCGAGTCGCGCGGCGCCGAGTTGGAGCTGACACCGATCGGCTCGACGCAGATCATGACGCGCATCCGCCAGCTCCACGCGGAGGGCCACAGCGTCCCGGTCGCGGGCGAGGGGAACGGCGGCGTCATCTTCCCCGCCTACCGCATCACGCGGGACGGCGCGTACACGGGCGCGCGCTTCCTCGAACTGCTCGCCGACGCGGACGCGCCCGCGAGCGAGGTGCTCGCACCCTACGACGGCTACGCGAACGTCCGCGTCAACGTCGGCTACGGGAGCGACGCCGAGCGCGAGGCGCTGCTCGCGGCCGCCGAGGAGTACGCCGCGGCGGCCGACGCGGACGTCACGACCATCGACGGCTACCGGCTCGACTACGGGGACGCGTGGGCGCTCGCGCGGCCCTCGGGGACGGAGCCGGTCGTCCGCGTCTACGCGGAGGCACACGACGAAGCGCGAGCGCGGGAGCTCGCGGACGGGTTCGCGGACGCGCTGCGCGCGGCGCTCTAGTAGGCGTCGAGCGCGTCCTCGACGTCGTCGCGCGCAGCGCGGGCGGCGGCGAGGTCGTCGGCGACGGTGCCGGCGGCGACGCGCTCGCGTTCCGCGTCGCTGAGTTCCTCGCGCGCGACGGCTGCCTCTCGGAGCGTCGCGTAGCGCTCGCGGCGCGCGAGCGCCTGCACCTCGCGGAGGCACGCGATCGCGTCGTCGGCGTCGATGCGGTCGAGCGCGGAGACGAGTTCGTCGGCGCGATAGCGGAGGACGTCGGCGGGGTCGGGCGGCCAGCCGAGCGTGAGGAAGCCGCCGTCGAGGCGGCGGAGGTAGGAGCTGTTCGCGCCGACGACGCGCTTCAGCTCGGTCGGGTCCGCGACGTAGTGGTCGAGCTTCGAGACGGATTCGTCGGCGTGGTCGAGCAGGTCGTCGACGGGTTTCGCGCCGGCGTCGTGCTCGCGGACGTACGTAAGGAGCTCCGGAGGGACGCGGGGCGCGTCGACGAGCGGGAAGGCGCCGAGGCTGTCGAGCCACGCGAGGACGTCGCGGGCGGGCCACGCGCCGAGGCGGTCCTCGACGGCGGCGCGCGCGGCGGTGTCGTAGGCCTCGACCGGTTCGCGGAGCTCCGCGACGGGGGCGTCCGGGTCGGCGTCGGCGAGGCGGGCGACGCGTTCGAGGCGCTCGATCTCGTCCTCGAGGGCGTCGCGGGCGTCGCGGGCGGCCTTCCGGGCGTTTCGATACGCGTCGCGGGCGGCCTCGCGCTCGTCGAGACGGGCGACGAGGTCCGCGACCGGTTCGAGGACCTCGCGGGCGCGCTCGAAGTCGGATTCGGTGACGCGGCGCTTGTCGAGGACGTCGTCGTAGTCGTCGAAGGCGTCGGCGCGCGGGAGGCCGTCGTCGACGGACTCGACGAGGTCGGCGACCTCGCTCTCGAACTCGATGTAGGCCTGGAAGTCGCCGGAGCCGGTCGCGGAGCCCTCGTAGGTGCGCAGCAACCGGAGTGCGGCCTCGTGGTGCTCGCGGAGGCGTTCGAGGGCGCGTTCGCCGTGCTCCTCGACGGCGTCCTCGGCGGCGTCGCGCTCCGCGCGGGCGTCGCGGAGGCGGTCGATCGCGGCCTCGGCGTCCACGTCGTGGGCGGCGTCGGCCGCGTGGGTCGCGTCGCTCACGTCACTCGTAGACCGCGTCCGGGTCGAACGCCCGCTCGCCGACCTCCTCGCCGTCTATCGTGCGGTGGAAGCAGGAGTAGTGGCCGGTGTGGCAGGCGCCGACGGTCTGGTCGACGACGTAGAGGAGCGCGTCACCGTCGCAGTCGACGCGCACCTCCTCGATCGCCTGGGTGTGCCCGCTCGTCGCGCCCTTCTCCCAGAGTTCCTCGCGCGAGCGCGAGTAGTAGTGCGCGCGCCCCGTCTCGACGGTTCGCTCGACCGCCTCGCGGGTCGCGTACGCCAGCATCAGCACCTCGCCGGTGTCGGCGTCCTGCGCGACGGCCGGGACGAGACCGTCCTCGCCGAAGTCGAGGTCGACGCCGAACTCGCTGTCGCTCATACCGGCGATTGCGGTCGCGCGAGGATAGGTCTTCTCCTCACTCGACGCGCGCCATCGCCTCGGCGAGCGCGAAGTTGCCCTCGTAGAGCGCGGTGCCGACGACGACGGCGGCCGCGCCCGCGTCCCGGAGCGCAACGACGTCCTCGACGGTCGCGACGCCGCCGGAGGCGACGACGGGGATGTCGACGGCGTCGACGACGCGGGAGACGACGTCAGCCCGAACGCCCGTCTGCTGGCCCTCGACATCGACGTCCGTGAAGAGGATGCCGGACGCGCCGAGCTCCGCGTACCTCGTCGCGGCCTCCGCGGGGTCGAGGCCGGTGCCCTCCGTCCACCCGGAGACGACGACCTCCCCGTCCTTCGCGTCGAGGCTGACGAGCACGCCCTCGGGGTAGCTGTCGGCGATCTCCGCGACGAGGTCGGGGTTCTCGACGGCGGCCGTCCCGAGGATGACGCGGTCGACGCCGAGTTCGAGGAGGTCGCGGGCGTCCGCGAACGTCCGGATACCGCCGCCGACCTGCACGGCGGCGTCGTCGGCGGCCTCGACGACGGCCGCAATCGCGTCCGCGTTCGCGCGCTCGCCCTCGAAGGCGCCGTCGAGGTCGACGAGGTGGAGGGTGCGCGCGCCCGCGTCCAGCCAGCGCCGCGCGGCCTCGACGGGGTCGCCGTAGCGCTTTCCGGTGCCGCGCTCGCCCTGCACTAGCTGGACGACCTCGCCGTCCTGTACGTCCACCGCCGGAATCACCTCGAAGGCCTCGAACATACCACGGAGTGCGCGCGGCGAGGTGAAAAAGCGTCCGCGTCCGAGCCGCCGGCGTGAGTCGATAGAGGGCGACGTGGCGTGCGCCGATCACCGGCTTCAAACGCGCCGAGGACGTAGCCGGTAGCGATGCCGGAGCCCCTGCTCGTCGTCGGCGTGCTCGTCGCGGTGTTCGTCGGCTACAACATCGGTGGCTCCTCGACGGGCGTCGCCTTCGGTCCCGCCGTCGGCTCGAAGGTCGTCACGAAGGCCGGCGCCGCCGGTCTCATGTCCGTCTTCGCGCTCCTCGGCGGCTGGACGGTCGGCCGGAACGTCATCCAGACGATGGGCGGCGACATCGTCCCGAGCGAGCAGTTCACGCTCGCGACGAGCGTCGGCGTGCTCTTCTTCGTCGGCGTCGCGCTCCTCGTCTCGAACCGCTACGGCGTCCCCGCCTCCACGTCGATGACCGCCGTCGGCTCGATCGCCGGCCTCGGCGTCGCCACCGGCACCCTCCAGATGGCGTCGATGGGACGCATCGTCTCCGCGTGGGTGGTCGCGCCCGTCATCGCCTTCTGGCTCTGCGCGGTCGTCGGCCGCTACGCCTACCCCTACCTCGACGCGGCGTTCCGCCTCGACGCCGCCGAGAACGGGCTCTTCACGTGGTCGGAGGGCGGGCGCGTCGCCCACCCGACCGGCGTCAACGACGACGCCACCACCCGGCAGTTCGTCGCGTCCGCGCTCGTCGTCGCCATCGGCTGTTACATGGCGTTCTCGGCGGGGGCGTCGAACACCGCGAACGCCGTCGCGCCGCTCGTCGGCGGGGGCTACCTCGGGAGCGACGTCGGCGTCCTCATCGCGGGCGGCGCGATCGCGCTCGGCGCGTTCACCATCGCTCGGCGCACCCTCGACACCGTCGGGAACGACCTCACGGACCTCCCGCTGCTCGCCGCACTCATCGTCGAAGTCGTCTCCGCGACCCTCATCACCGTCCTCTCCGTGATGGGGATCCCCGCGAGCCTCGCGGTCTCGGCGACGATGTGCATCGTCGGCCTCGGGTGGGGGCGGGCCACGCGCACCGTCCGCGCGAACGACGCGCTCAGCGGCGAGGGCGAGGCGCCCGTCTCCGTCGGGTCGCTCACCGCCGAACGCGCCGAGACGCCGAGTGACGTCCCCGGTATCGGCGAGGAGGACCCCGAGGACCTCGCCGCCGCCGACCTCTTCGACCCCGCGACGGTGGGCCGCGTCGTCATCCTCTGGGTGCTCACGCCGTCCATCGCGGCCGCCGCGTCCTACGTGCTGTTCAGCCTCCTCCCATCGTGACCTCGGCACGTCGCAGAATCTGACACGGCGCTACTCGCGACCGAAATCCCCCCGTGGACCGGGTGAAACAGCAAGGCATTTCCTTACGGACACAGAACCACCGGTTGATGCCAACCGTCGAATACCTCAATTACGAAGTCGTCCAGGACCAGGGCTGGGACATCGACGACGACGACCTGTTCGAAAAAGCCGCCGACGCCGGCCTCGACGACGAGGACTACGGTGAACTCGACGTACCCGAGGGCGGGTACATCCTCGAGAGCGCCGAGGCGCAGGGCTACGACTGGCCGTTCTCCTGCCGCG
Source organism: Halarchaeum grantii (assembly GCF_014647455.2). Lineage (NCBI taxonomy): Archaea > Methanobacteriati > Methanobacteriota > Halobacteria > Halobacteriales > Halobacteriaceae > Halarchaeum > Halarchaeum grantii. The sequence goes on from NZ_BMPF01000001.1 coordinate 1,009,677, forward strand.
CCGGCGCGTGTGCGAACTGTGCGTCCATCCTCAAGGAGGGCGAAATCAACATGGACATGCAGCAGATCCTCAGCGACGAGGAGGTCGAGGAGAAGGACGTCCGCCTGACCTGCATCGGTTCCCCTGAGACCGAGGAGGTCCGCATCGTCTACAACGCGAAGCACCTCGACTACCTCCAGAACCGCGTCATCTAACGGGGCCGCCCCGTTCGACGCGAAGCGCACACCGACCTTCCTCCGTTTATCACACCCGGTAGCCGTGGCCGTCCGTCGCTGCCGAAACCCCTTTGGCGCTCTCCCCCACTCTCTCTGCCGTGTACGCGTCCGCGCTCGGCCCGCTCGACTCGCTCGCCCTCGCACTGGTCTCGACGCCGCTCGCGGACGCCTCCGTCCCGGACCTCCTCCGGCTGCTCGCGCTCCCCGTGTTCGCGTACGGCGCCTACCGCGATATCGAGACGCGTCGCGTCCCGGACGCGCTCTGGCCGCCGCTCCTCCTCCTCGGCGTCGCCTGCCTCGCGTGGGAGGGGTGGACGGCGTACAGTCAGCCCTACGGGTTCGCGTTCCGGCAGTTCGTGCTCGTCACGGCGGTGAGCGTCCTTCTCGTCGGCGGCCTCGGCGCGCTCTTCTACTACGTCCCGGCGGGGTTCGGCGGCGCGGACGCGAAGGCGCTCGTCACCATCGGCGTCCTCCTCCCGTCCTACCCGACCTACTACTTCGACGGCTTCGTCCTCCCGCTCGTCCCCGCGAACGTCCGCGTGTTCTCGCTCACCGTGCTCACGAACGCCCTCCTGTTGGGGATGGCGTACCCGCTCTACCTCCTCGGTGCGAACGCCGTCCGGGGCGACGTCGCGTCCGTGATGGCCGTCGGGAAGCGCGTGCCCGTTCCGGAGTTGGTCACCGCGCACGGGAGCCTCCTCGAGGACGCGGCGGGGACGCGCCTCACCGGCGGCCTTGACCTCGACGCGCTGCGGATGTACTGTCGCTGGCGCGGCGTCACGCTCGCGGAGCTCCGCGCGAACCCGGCGCTGCGCGACCCGGCGACGCTCCCCGCAGAGCCGAACGACCCGACGGACGGCGCCGTCCACCGGGGCGACGCGCGGACGGACGGCGGGGGCGACGAACGCGGCGCGGACGACGAGCGCACCGAGAGTGACGCCGCTGGCGAGGAGCGCGCGGGCGACGAGTACGACGACGCGTGGGGCGCGGCGGCGTTCATCGAGGATATCGAGGGGACGGCGTACGGGACGAGCCCGGCGACGCTGCGCGAGAGCCTCGACCTGCTCGCGGAGCGCGAGTCGGTGTGGGTGACGCCGGGGACGCCGTTCTTCGTCACGCTCGTGCTCGGGATGGCGCTCGCGTTCGTCTACGGCGACCTCCTGTTCGGCGTCCTCGGCGTCGCCGGCCTCGTCTGATGGATGCGGGCGAGCGCAACGGCCTTTAGCCGCCCGGCGCAAGGCGACGTATGAGCACACGCACGGGCGCGGCGTCGCGCGCGACCGCCGAGACCGAAATCGACGTCACCATCGACCTCGACGGCGACGGCGAGAGCACCGTCGAGACCGGGATCGGGTTCTTCGACCACATGCTCGAGTCGTTCGCGAAGCACGGCCTCTTCGACCTCACGGTGCGCTGCGACGGCGACCTCCACATCGACGACCACCACACCGTCGAGGACGTCGCCATCGTCCTCGGCGACGCCGTTGAGGACGCCCTCGGCGACAAGCGCGGCATCGTCCGCTACGCCGACCGGAAGGTCCCGCTCGACGAAGCCGTCGGGAGCGTCGTCCTCGACGTCTCCGGGCGACCATACTACGAGTTCGAGGGGGCGTTCAGTCAGGAGCGCATCGGCGACTTTTCTAGTATCATGGCCGCGCACTTCTTCCAGTCGTTCGCCGAGCACGCCGGCCTCACCCTCCACTGCGCCGTCACGGGCGAGAACGCCCACCACGAGGTCGAGGCGCTGTTCAAGGCGAACGCGCGCGCGCTCGACGACGCGACCCGACTCGACGAGCGCCGGAGCGACACCCCGAGCACGAAGGGCGAACTCTAGGTCGCGCGCAGTCCCTCCGGCGTCTCCTCGAGGTGGCCGTTCTCGAGCGCCGCGTCCACGATACCGTCGACGTCGCCCGCGTCGAGGTCGTAGGCGCCCGACGCGAGTTCCGCGAGGTCGCTCCGCGTCATCGCCGTCGGCCGGTTCCTGAGGAGGCGGACGACGCGCCGATACCCCTCGGGACGCGCCGCCGACCCGGCGCCCTCGGTCGCCTCGCCGCCGTCCGCGTCGTCGCCGTCATCGCGGGCGTCGCCGGCGCTCGCGTCGTCCTCATCGTCAGCGGCGTCCCCGTCGTCGGCAGTCTCGTCAGCGGCGTCCCCGTCGTCGTCGTGGTCGGCGTCCGCCGCGTCACGCTCCTCGGTACCTACCTCGGACGCGGGGGGTTCGAGGGTGACGCTCCGGTCCGCGCCGTCGGCCTCGGCGGCGGTGGCGTCGCGGGCCCCGAGCGCGTCGAGGAGCGGGTCGACGACGCCCGCGAGGGTGTCGCGACAGTCCACACAGAGGACGAGTCGGCGCTCGGCGGCGTCCACCGCGGGCGGGAGGACCTCGTAGACGCCGTCGGCGCGCTCCGCACAGAAGTCACAGCGGTCGAGTTCGCGCATACAAGGTGCGAGGCGCTCGCCGCCCTTAATTCGTGCCCGTCTCCGAGCGTCGCGGTAGCGTCCGCCGCCACACCGTCGTTTTTGCACGCGCGGCCCCGACCGCGAGGTATGCCCGAGATTCCCGAGACGATGGACGCACAGGTCGTCCGCGAACACGGCGACCCGGACGCCTTCGAACCCGCCACGCTCGACGTGCCCGAACCGGAGGCGAACGAGGTGCTCGTCGAAGTCGCGGCGACGAGCGTCAACCCCGTGGACACGAAGATCCGCAGCGGCGCGGCCGCCGACCTCGGCCCCGACGCCCCCGCGGTCCTGCACGGCGACCTCGCCGGAACGGTCGTCGCGGTGGGCGCGGGCGTCGAGCGCTTCGACGTCGGCGACGAGGTGTACGGCTGTCCGGGCGGCGTGGCCGGGACGACCGGCGCGCTCGCGGAGTACGCGGCCGCCGACGCCGCGACGCTCGCGCACAAGCCCGACGCGCTCTCGATGCGCGAGGCCGCCGCGCTCCCGCTCGTCTCCATCACCGCGTGGGACGGCCTCGTGACGCGCGCGGGCGTCGAACCCGGCGACGACGTCCTCGTCCACGGCGGTTCCGGTGGCGTGGGCCACGTCGGCGTCCAACTCGCCGCCCTCGAAGGCGGCGTCGTCCACGCGACGGCATCGACGGCGGAGAAGCGCGCGCTCGCCCGCGACATCGGCGCGGACGTCGCCTTCGACTACCACCGCGACGTCGCGGACTACGTCGAGGAGTACACGGGAGGCGACGGCTTCGACGTCGTCTTCGACACTGTCGGCGCGGGCGCGGACAACATCGAGCCCTCGCTGGAGGCCGCCGCGCTGAAGGGCCGCGTCGTCGCCACCGTCTCGCGAGGCGAGGCGAGCCTCGACGCCGTCCACTCGAAGGGGCTCAGCTTCGACACGGTGTTCATGCTCATCCCGCTCCTCCACGGCGACCACGCGGGGCGCGTGCGCCACGGCGAGATCCTCGAACGCGTCGCGTCGCTCGCTGACGCCGGGAAGCTCGCCCCGGTCCTCGACGACACCGACTACGCGCTCTCGGACGTGAGCGAGGCCCACCGCCGACTCGAGTCCGGCGAGCACGTCGGGAAGGTCACCGTCCGCGTCGAGTGAACGACTAAGGGCCTCGGCGTCCCCGACACGGGTATGCCCGAGTTCGACCCGGAGCGCACCGCACTGCTCGTCGTCGACATGCAGAACGGCTTTTGCCACCCGGACGGCAGCCTCTACGCGCCCGCGAGCGAGGACGCGATCGACCCCTGCGTCTCGCTCGTCGAGCGGGCGCGCGAGGCGGGCGCGTCCGTCGTCTACACCCGCGACGTCCACCCGGCGGGCCAGTTCGACGACACCCACTACTACGACGAGTTCGAGCGCTGGGGCGAGCACGTCGTCGAGGGGTCGTGGGACGCCGAACTCGTCGACGCCCTCCCGGAGGCCGACCACGTCGTCGCGAAGCACACCTACGACGCCTTCTACCGGACCGATCTGGAGGGGTACCTCGACACGCACGGGATCGACGACCTCGTGCTCTGCGGGACGCTCGCGAACGTCTGCGTCCTCCACACCGCGTCGAGCGCGGGCCTGCGCGACTACCGCCCCGTCGTCGTCTCGGACGCGCTCGGCTACATCGACGAGGACCACCGGGAGTACGCGACCGAGCACGCCGACTGGCTCTTCGGCGAGACCGCGTCGCGCGCGAGCGTGGCGTTCGCCTGATTAGACGTCCTGCTCGGTCGGCGTCGCGACGTTCGTGCGCTGGACGACGTAGAGCGCGGCGACGAGCGCGAGCAGGAGGCCGGCGTAGCCGGCTGCGGAGACGGCGGCCTCCGTCGCGGACGCGTAGTCGCCCGCGTGGAAGCTGATGATCTTCCGCGCGACCGCGATGAGGCCCGCGGCGATGACGATGCGGATGACGCTCTTCTCCTGTGCGTACGCGACGACGGTCTGGAAGATTTCGACGATGATGAAGAGGAGGAGGATCTCGTCGATGAGGCCGATGATGGCGTCCGTCTGCGCGATTTCGCCCGTCCGCACGAGGTCGACGATCTGGAGGAGGAAGTCGAAGACGCCGACCGCGAACAGCCCGACGAGCACGAACGCCGCGACGGTTTCGAGGTAGCGCATCAGTCGCTCGGAGAGCCCGACGGCCGTATCGACGTCCACGTCCATGGGGTCGCGGTACAGGCGCCGCCGGGAAAAGCTCGGTCCCCGACGCCCGCCGTCGCGCCGTCGCGACCCACGACGGGAGCGGCGCTCCGTCAACTTTAGGCGACGGACGCGAGAGAGTCGGGTATGCGCGTGATTCGCGACGCGACGCTCGCGGACGGCCGAGTCCGCGACGTCCGCCTCGCCGACGACGGCACCATCGACGTCGTCGGCGAGGCCCTCGACGGCGAGACGACGATCGACGCCGACGGACGACTCCTCCTCCCGGGCGCGCTCGACGTCCACGTCCACTTCCGCCAGCCGGGCGCGAGCCAGAAGGAGACGTGGGCGACCGGGAGTCGCTCGGCGGCCGCCGGCGGCGTCACCACCGTCGTCGACCAGCCGAACACCGACCCGCCGACGACGTCGGGCGACGCCTTCGACGGGAAGGAGGCGTTCGCGGACGACTCGCTCGTCGACTACGGCATCAACGGCGGCGTCACCGATGACTGGGACCCGGACTCGCTGTTCGCGCGGCCGCTGTTCGCGCTCGGCGAGGTCTTCCTCGCGGACTCGACGGGCGAGATGGGGATCGACGCCGACCTCTTCGCGGACGCCGTCGCGCGCGCCGCCGACGCGGGCGTCCCCGTCACCGTTCACGCCGAGGACGCGACGGAGTTCGACGAGAGCGTGCTGCCACGCAGCACGGAGACGCGAGCGGAGAGCGATAGCGAGCCGGGAGCGGGCGCGAGAGAGCGCGACGACGTGGCCGCGTGGAGCGCCTACCGCACGGCCGACGCCGAAATCGCCGCCGCCGAGCGCACCGTCGAGGTCGCGGGCGACGCCGACGCGCAAGTCCACCTCGCGCACACCTCGACGCCCGAAGCCGTCGATATCGCCCGTGAGGGCGGCCTCACCTGCGAAGTGACGCCCCACCACCTCTTCCGCTCGACCGACGACTACGAGGAGTTGGGGACGTTCGGCCGGATGAACCCACCACTCCGAAGCGAGGACCGCCGCGAGCGCCTCTTCGAGCGCCTCGTCGACGGGCGCGTCGACGTCGTCGCGACCGACCACGCGCCACACACGCGCGCGGAGAAGGACGCGGACGTCTGGAACGCGCCCTCGGGGGTGCCGGGGGTCGAGACGATGGTGCCGCTCCTCCTCGCCGCCACCCGGGAGACGGAGCTCACCGTCGAGCGCGTCCGGGACGTCACCGCGCGGAACCCCGCCGATATCTTCGGCGTCGAGTCGAAGGGGCGGGTCGCCGAGGGCTACGACGCCGACCTCGCGCTCTACGACCTCGACGACGCCACCGAAATCGCGGGCGCGGACCTCCACTCGAAATGCGGGTGGACCCCGTTCGAGGGCGACGCGGGCGTCTTCCCCGAGTGGACGATGCGTCGCGGCGCCGTCGTCTGGGACGCCGCCGCGGAGTCGTTCGGTGACGCGAACGGGGAGAACGTACGCGGATCCGACCAGTAGGGAGGAGCCGCGGACCACGCGAACGGGGAGCCTGCGACCCGTGAGCGAGCGCGACACGACGTGCCGGTGACGGTGGGGAACGACCCGCGAGCGAGAGCCGGGGAGAGCCCGAACGTTCAACCCGTGGACGCCCGACGACTCGGGTATGAGTGACGTCTCGGTCGCGCGCGTCCGCGAGGCGGCGCTGGCGACGGTCGCGGTCGTCCGCGACCGGAACCTCACGTTCGTCGCGGGCGCCATCGCGTACGCCGCGTTCGTCTCGCTCGTCCCGCTCTTAGTGCTCGTCTTCGCGCTCGCCGCCGCGATACGCGGCCCCGGTGCCGCGGACGCCGTCGTCGCGACGCTCCAGGGCTTCCTCTCGCCGAACGCCGCCGACCTCCTGCGGAACGCGCTCGCGAGCAAGACCGGCGCGTTCGGCACGTCGCTCTTCGGTGTCGCCCTCCTCGCGTGGAGCGCGCTCAAGGTGTTTCGGGGGTTGAACACGGCGTTCGCGGTCGTCTACGGGACGGAGGACGCCGGGTTCGTCGACGCCGTCCGGGACGGCGCGGTCGCGCTCGCGTGCCTCGCCGTCGCCGCCGTCGCGCTCGTCGGCATCGGCGTCGTGCTCACGCTCGTCGTCGACCAACTCCTCCTCGACCTCCTCGGCCCCGTCCTGTTGCTCGGCGGCCTCACGGTGGCGTTCGCGCCGCTCTACTACGTCCTCCCGGATACCGAGACGACCCTGCAAGAGGCGCTCCCCGGCGCGTTCGTGGCCGCCGCCGGCTGGCTCGGCCTCGGCGTCGGCTTCCGCGCGTACGTCGCGTACGCCGGCGCGAATCAGGCGTACGGCGTGCTCGGCGGTGTCATGCTCCTCCTGACGTGGCTCTACGTCGCCGCGCTCGTCCTCCTCGTCGGCGCGGTCGTGAACGCCGTGCTCGCCGGCCGCCTCGCCGACGACGGGGGGAACGCCGTCGGCGACGATGACGGCGACTGAGGCTCAGTCGTCCGCGTGGCCGGCGTCGCCGCTCATCTCGTGCCCGCAGTTCGGACACGTCGCCTCCGAGTGCCGGAGTTCGTCGCTCGCCTCCCGGACGTCGCGCATCACCTCGGAGATGCGGTCCTCCGCGTCGAGTTCCTCCTCGACGGAGAGCTCGACGCCCTCGACTTCGAGGAGGAACTTCGCGACCTCCGTCGCCTCGTACATCACGTCGTCGAGTTCGTCCGCCGTGAAGAAGTCGCTCATCGCGCCGTAGAGGAACGTCGCGCCCGCCGTCGTCACCTTGTCCTCGAACGACGCGCGCGCTTGGTTCACCGCTTGGGGCGTGTAGGTGTCCGTCATGAACGGGACGAGGTCGGGGAGGTTCTCGCCGATCTTCGTCATCTCGACGCCCGTCTCCGTCCGGAAGTCCGCACACAGGCGCGCGATCGCCCACTCGCGGGCGGTGATGTACGTCCGGTCGCGCAGGAACTCGTTCACGCGCTCGTACTGCGCGCCGTCCATCTTCTTGAAGCGGTCGTACTTCTGGACGTCCTCGGGGACGCCCGGCGTCGCCTCGGTCGTGGCGTCGGCCGCGTCGCCCTCGGGTTCGGCGTCGTCCTCGTCGCCGCCCTGCTCGGTCATGGTCGTCCTACCCGAGAGACGAGCAAAAGCGTGTCGCCGACCCGCTCGGGGGTTTCGACGTGCTTTTAGGGCGCGCAGGCCACGAAACGCGTATGGCTACGTTCAACGTCGTTGTTGCCGACCCCGCCGAGGGGACGGCGCACGCCGTCGAGATTGAGGGACAGGACGCGAATCGCTTCATCGGTCGGGAAATCGGCGACGAGGTCGACGGCGGCGCCGTTGGACTGACCGGCTGCACGCTCGAGATCACCGGCGGCTCCGACGAGGCCGGGCGCCCGATGCGCCCCGGCGTCGCCGGCTCCGGTCTCGACGACGTCCTCGCGACCGGGGGCGTCGGCTACAACCCCGACCGCGACGGCGAGCGACGCCGCATCAGCGTGCGCGGGCGAGAGGTCTCCGACGCGACCGTCCAGATCAACGTGAAGGTCGTCGAGACGGGCGAGCAGTCCGTCGCGGAGCTCCTCAGCGAGGGCGAGGAGTCCGAGGACGACGAGTAGGACGACCCCGACCGCAACGCACGCCGTTTTTCTTGCGCGAGTCCCCAGTGGACGTATGACCGACAGGTACACCGAGTTCCTCGCGGGCGAGCGCCACGACGACGTCGCGCTCTACCTCACGGAGGCCGCCGTCTCGAACGTCGAGCGACTCGCCGACCGGGACGACGCCGTCGCCACCGATGACGGCGTCGTGCTCGTCGTGGACGGCGAGAAGGGCCGGAGCGTCTTCAAGAAGACCACGGGGATGGACGCGATGGAGTTCGCTCAGGAGGCGATGGGCGCGGACGGCCACGTCGCCCGTGACCTCGCGGGCGGCGACTGCCCGGAGGCCGGCGACGGCGAGAGCCACGCCGTCGAGTTCGTCTTCGCGTTCACGGAGGCGCAAAACGAGGAGGTCGGCGGCCTCTACGCCGAGGGCGCGGTCGTCCACGCCTACGCGCACTGCGAGTGCGGGGCGTCTTACTCGGAGCGCTGGCTCTGCGAGGAATAACGCGGAACCGAAGGTTCCGCGAAAACGCGAGCGGCATCGCCGCGAGTAACGCGGTTCCGAGGCGATAGCGAGGAACCGCGAAAAGCGAGCGGGGAGGGACGACCCGCGAGCGACGCAGTCAGTCAGAGTGAGGACCAGCGAGTGTGCGAAAGCCGCCGAGCGCGCTTATTCGTCGTCTTCGTCGGCGTCGGCGGGTTCCTCGTCGAGCGCGCGGAACGCGGCGAGGATGACCTGCTTCGTGACGGCGCCGCCGGTCGACCAGTGGTGGGCGTAGTCGAGCATGTCGTCGTAGATGTCGGGCTTACAGCCGGCGGCGCGGGGATGGCCGCCGCCGTTCACCTGTCGGGCGACCTCGTGGCAGCGCTCGAAGCCCTCGCTCCCGCGGATGGAGGCCGAGCCGGCGGGTTTCACGACGACGGCGGCGTCCGCGCCCTGCTCGCGGAGGTTCTCCGCGACCTCGTTCTGCGAGCAGCGCCCGTAGGTGACGCCGACGGTGAGGTCCTCGCCACCGGCTTCGAGGGTGAGGAGTTCGGCGCGCTCGGTCGCCTTCTCGATGAGCGCCTGCTTCTCGACGCGCTCCTCCTCGAGGAACGCCATGACCTCTTGGGGGAGGTCGGGGCCGTGCTCGCGCACGGTCTCGACGTACTCCTCGTCGTCGCTCCAGTGGGAGTAGTCCGCGAGGTCGTCGCTGCGCGGGTCCTCCTTGATCCAGAGGTCGTGGTCGCGCGTGACGGCGGCGAGTTCGGCGAGGTGGCGCGGGATTTCGGCGTCGATGGCGCGCACGGCGACGTCGGCGGTGCACTCCTCGTCGGATTCGCCGACGACGAGGTCGACGCCGGCGGCGCGGACGCGCTCCATCGCGTCGTCGGTCCACTGGTGGTGGTCGTACCAGTGGACGGCGCCCGCGTGCGAGACGAGGCGCTCGAGTTCGTCCGCGACGTACTCGTAGCGGTCGGGGCAGAGGTCGCAGACGTAGACGGTCGCGCCCTTCGGACCGTACTCGGCGGCGCGTTCGAGGCCGTCCTCGAGGTTGTGCGGGCCCGCAGGGACGACGGCGGCGTCACCGTGGACGGCGCGAACGATGGCGGCACAGGCGAGGCCGTCGGCGTCCGGGTCCGTCACGACGATGACGTCCGCGTCCTCGACGCGCGCGCGGATCTCCTCGTCCTCTTGGGCGGCGGAGACGTCGTCGGGGACGAAGAACCCCCGCCCGGGGAGGCGGGACTTCCGTTCGAGCGAGAGGGTGTCGTCGTCGATGACCCAGTCTTCCATACCGCCACCAGCGCTCGTAGCGGGAAGAAGCCGACGGTTACGCCGCTTCGTCCTCGCCGAGTTGGCGGACGGTGAGGACGGGAATCGGCGACGACCGGACGACGCGCTCGGCGACCGAACCGATGAGGAGGCGGTTCTCGCCGTGCCGGCCGCGCGTCCCGGTGGCGACGACGTCCGCCTCGACTTCGCGGGCGTACGTGAGGATCTCGTCCGCGGGGCGGCCCTCGCGGACCGCCGTGGTGACGGACTGCTCGGCGCGCTCCGAGACGTCCGCGAGCGCGTCCTCGGCGCGCGCTTCGAGTTCCGACGACAGGTCCTCGCGGACGTCCTCCGGCGCGTTCGTCACCTCGCTCTCGTTCACCACCGAGAGGGCGTACACGGTGGCGTCGAAGCGCCGCGCGAGGTCGAGCGCGACGTCGACCGCCCGCCCGACGCTCTCCGAACCGTCGGTCGCGACGACCACGGTGTCTATCATACGCGGGACGTCGCCGCGTCCCCACTTAAGTCCCACTCCTCGGTGGGCTTTTGGTGGCGGCCCGCGCACGCCCGGACATGACCCTCGAAGTCGAGACGGTCCTCGTCCCCGTCGACGGGAGCGAGGCGTCCGGGACCGCCGCCGAGTACGCTGTCGCCATCGCGGAGCGCTACGACGCGGACGTCCACGCGCTCTTCGTCCTCGGTGACGACGTCGCGCGCGAGATAGAGACCGGCGAGGCCGACGAGGAGGCGGTCGCGGACGGCCACGGCGCGTTCCTCGACGACGTGCGCGCGTACGCGGACGACAGCGTGGACGTCGCCACGTCGATCATGCACGGCTTCTCGACGACGCGCAAGACCCACCACCCGGGGAGCGTCATCCTCGACTGCGCGGACGACGTCGGCGCGGACTTCGTCGTCCTCCCGCGCGAGGGGCGGTCGAGCGCGGATCCGCCGGGTGCCGTCCTCGAGAAGGTCGCGGAGTACGTGTTGCTCTACGCGAGTCAGCCCGTGCTCTCCGTCTGAGCCTCGGCGAGGTGCATCGCCATCTCCAGCTCGAAGCTCTCCGCGTTCGTCGTCTCGAAGCCGACTTTCTCGTAGAGCGCGACGGCCGCGTGGTTCCAGCGCTCGACCGTCAGCCAGACGTCCCCGACGCCGTTCTCGGCGCCGTAGCCGAGGAGCGTGCGGATGAGTCGCGTGCCGATGCCACAGCCCTGGTAGTCCTGATGGACGAAGATGGCGAGTTCGTAGCCGGCGTCGCCGTCCGGGACGAGCGTCGCGTGCCCGACGGCGTCGTCGCCGTCCCACGCGACGACGTTGTAGCCGTCGTCGCCGTCGACGAGCGTCTCCAGCCAGTCGCGCACGCGTGACTCGCCGGTCGGGGGGATGCCCTGCGCGCGCATGCTCGGGTCGAAGTCGACGTACATCTCGACGAGCGCCTCGACGTCCGCGTCGTCGGCCGCGAAGAGCGGCCGGACGCTGATGTCGTGGCCTTCGGCGTCCTCGAAGGAGAGCGGCGGGACGGGGAACGGGCCGGGGGGTTCGTCCCCGTCGCCTGCGGTCTCGTCTGTCATCTGACTAGCGTGACGGTGACGGGCGCGTTCAGCAGGACGAACTCGGCGATGTGGCCGAGTCGGATCTTCCCCATGGGACTGCGTTCGCCGCCGCCGAGGACGACCTGATCGAAGGCCTCGCGCTCGGCGAGTTGGACGAGTTCGCTTCCCGGATCGCCGGTGATGTGTCGGACGTCGGCGTCGAGGCCGGCGTCCTCGACGGTCTCGGTGGCGTGCTCGATGACCGCCTCCGCAGAGCGCTCGCTCTCGGGGTTGTCGAGCACCGCGACCGTCAGTTCGTCACCGGCCTCGACGGCCCGCTCGACCGTCCGGTCGAGGGCTTCGAGCGAGTCGTCGCTACCGCCGATTCCCAGCAGCACCTTCATGGGCGTTACGTCTACCGGGCCGCGCAAAAGCCTTTCCGGCGCGCCTCGCGGACAGTGGGCAGTCGCGGCCGGCGGGAGGGGACGAATGCGGGCGACGGTCGGGACCACCCTCTTCTGCGCGCGCGACCGTAGACGAGCGTATGAGTGAGACGCGCGCCGCGTTCCGGGCGGCGTTCGAGCCCTTCGCGGGGAGCGACGCCGAGCACGACGCCGTCGCGCGAATGGCGGCGGATCTCGCGGCGAGCGGACGCTACGAGCGTGACGCGGGACGCGCGCTCACGCCCGAGGGGGCCGCGGGGCACCTCTGCGACGCGCCCGACGAGGGGGTGGCGTCGCGGTGGAACTGGTGGGTGGGGAGTCTCGACCTCGCGTACGGCGGGTACGCGGAGTTCGTCGTGCGACGCTGGCGCGAGTGACGAATCGCAGGAGCGAAGCGGTTCGAGGTAATGATTAATAGAAACATTTATTCCGTGTGTTGGTAACGATTATGATGGATTCCCCCGACGGCAGTCGGGCGAGAGAAGGGTACGACGACCCCGACGGACGGACCGCACACAGACACGCCGCGTTCTCGCGCATCCCGCGACGAACGCGACGGCGAGCCACAGACCATGACAGACAAAGCCAATCACGACACGTCCGACCGTGCCGACGCCGAACCGGACGGCGGCGCGGTCGCGAGCGAGACACAGGCGCACAGCGAGACAGATTACCTCACGTCGGAGGTGAACCTCCTCCGGCCGAGCACGCCGTTCATGCGCGACCACCTGCGCGTCATCTGGACCGGGTTCGTCGCATGGGCCGTCATCGTCTTCGGCCCCGTGACGCTCACCGCCGTCGCGCCCGGCGCGATGACGTCCACGATGCCCGTCCTCGGCTTCCCCATCCACTACTTCCTCGTCGCCGTCGGCGCACCGGGTGGTGCGCTCGTCCTCGCGTTCTGGTACGCGCGCAAGCGTGACGAACTCGACGAGAAGTACGGTATCGACCACGGAGGGGCAGCCGAATGATCGACGCGCTCGTCCTCCAAGCCGGGCTCCTCCCCGAGGGGCTGAACGTCTCGTTCAAGCTCCTCCCGGCGATCCTCGTCACCGTGATGCTCGCGTCCTTCCTCGTCATCGGCTACATGTTCAAGGTCGCCGACACCGAGAGCATGTGGGTCGCCGGCCGCTCCATCGGGAACGTCGAGAACGGCATGGCCATCGGCGCGAACTGGATGAGCGCCGCGTCCTACCTCGGAATGGCCGCACTCATCGCGCTCTCCGGCTTCTACGGCCTCGCGTTCGTCGTCGGCTGGTCGGCGGGATACTTCATCCTCCTCATCTTCATGGCCGCCCAGATGCGGCGCTTCGGGAAGTACACCGCCCCGGACTTCGTCGGCGACCGCTTCAACTCCGACACCGCGCGCGCCATCGCCGCGGTCACGACGTTCCTCATCGGCTTCGTCTACGCCATCGGCCAAGCACGCGGCATGGGCCTCGTCGGCCTCTACATCTTCGGCGACATCGGCATCCCCGGTCTCTCGGGCTACCAGTCGATGGTCGTGTTGATGATGGCGATCACGGTGGGGTACCTGACCCTCTCCGGGATGCTCGGCGCGACGAAGAACATGGCCGTCCAGTACACCATCCTCATCGTCGCGTTCCTCGCCGGCCTCTACGCCGTCGGCTGGGTGAACGGCTACTCCACCGTCCTCCCGCACATCGAGTACGGGCAGATGTTCGCCGCGCTCGGCCGCGAGTTCAGCGAACCGTTCGTCAACGGCGGCTACTACCTCTGGATCGCCACCGCGTTCAGCCTCATCGTCGGCACCTGTGGCTTGCCACACGTCCTCGTGCGCTTCTACACCGTCGAGAGCGAGCGCACCGCGCGCTGGTCGACCGTCTGGGGGCTCGGCTTCATCTGCCTCCTCTACTTCAGCGCGCCCGCGTTCGCCGCCTTCGGCACCGACCTCTACGCGAACCAGATCGGACCCGTCTACGGTGACCCCGGCATGACGAGCGCCGCCGCCGACGTCATCGTCGTCCTCGCTGCGCAGCTCTCCGGGCTCCCGACGTGGTTCGTCGGCCTCGTCGCCGCCGGCGGCATCGCCGCCGCCATCGCGACGACCGCCGGCCTCTTCATCACCGGCTCGTCCGCCATCTCACACGACATCTACAAGCGCCTCATCAACCCGGACGCGAGCCAGCGCCAGCAGGTGCTCGTCGGGCGGCTCAGCATCGTCGCGCTCGGCGTAATCACCACGCTCGCCGCGCTCGACCCCGCCGCACCCATCGCCGCGCTCGTCTCGTACGCGTTCTCGCTCGCCGGCGCCGTCCTCTTCCCGATGTTCTTCCTCGGCCTCTGGTGGGAGAACACGAACCGGCAGGGCGCGCTCGCCGGCATGACGACCGGCCTCGTCATCTGGTTCATCCCGATGCTCAACGAGGTCCTGCCGTCCTACGGCCTCCTCGCCGGCGCCGCCGGCTCGGACGGCGTCATCTCGCCGCTGCTCGCGCAGTGGGTGCCCGCGATCGGCTCCGCGCTCGTCGCCGTCCCCATCGTCTTCGTGGTCACCATCGCCGTCTCGCTCGTGACGCCCGAACCCGACCTCGACACGAAGCGCCTCGTCAGGCAGTGTCACAGCCCCGAGCCAATGAACCGCCAGCAAGCCGCCGAAGACGTCGTGAGTGGTGACGACTGATGTACGAGCACATCCTCGTCCCCACGGACGGGAGCGACGTCGCGGAGGCCGCCGTCGAGCGCGCCATCGACCTCGCCGCGAAGTACGACGCGACCGTCCACGCGCTCTACGTCATCGACATCGACGCCACCACCCTCTCGCTCGGCACCGAGCAGGTTGACCGCCTCCGGCAGGGCAAACTCGACGAGATGCCCGAAGTGAAGGCGGAAGCCGAGGAGGCCACCGGCGTCGTCGCCGACGCCGCGCGCGACGCCGGCCTCGACGTCGAGGAACACATCCGCACCGGGTCGCCCGCGCGCGCCATCCGCAAGTTCGTCGACGAGAACGAGATCGACCTCATCGTGATGGGGAGCCACGGCCGGGCCGGGCTCTCGCGCACCCTCCTCGGGAGCGTCACCGAGAAGGTCCTGCGCCGCACCCGCGTCCCCGTGCTCGTCGTGGACATCGACGGCGAGGAGGCCGACGAATGAGCGCGCTCGACGCCGTCCGCGAGCACGTCATCGAACACCACGACGGGATGCTCTTCGACCTCGTCTTCGCCATCGCGTGGGTCGTCCTCGTCACCGTGCTCTTCCGCGGCCTCGGTGCGCCCGAGCCCGCGTACTACGTCGCGCTGGCCGGCGGCGTCGTCGCCTACTACGGCTTCACCTACTCGCTCAAACTCGCGCGCGAGAGCGCGTAGCGCGGCGCGCGTCGCGGCCCGCCTTCTTTTCGCACACCGACGCGCCCAAGCCGCACGCGCCCGTAGCGCCCGCCGATGGACCTCCGGTTCCTCGGCGGGGCGGACGCGATCGGCAAGAGCGCCCTGCTGGTCAACGACTCCCTCCTCATCGACTACGGGCTGGAGGGCGGGACGCCCGCGCGCACGCCGCTCGACGCCGACCCGGACGCCGTCGTCGTCTCGCACGGCCACCTCGACCACGTCGGCGCGGTGCCGAGCCTCCTCGCGGGCGGCCGTCGGCCCCCGATTCACTGGACGCCGCCCACCCGCGAACTCGCCGCGTTGCTCGCGCGCGACACGCTGAAGCTCCGCGAGAACCGGTACGACCGGCCGTTCACGCGCGCCGAAATCGCCGCGCTCGGCGAGGTCTCCGAACCGCACGGCTACGGCGAGCCCTTCGAGGCCGCCGGCCACGAGGTGACGTTCTTCGACGCCGGCCACATCCCCGGGAGCGCGCACGTCCTCGTGGACGACGGCGCCACGCGACTCCTCTACACGGGCGACTTCCACACTGGAGATCAACGCCTCCTCGCGGGGTCGAGCGCGCGGCCGGACGCGGACGTCGTCGTCTGCGAGAGCACGTACGCCGACGTGCGGCGCGGCAACCGCCGCGAGACCGAGGAGCGCTTCGCCCGCGCGCTCCGCGAGACCGTGCATCGCGGCGGGACCGCGGTCGTGCCGGCGTTCGCGGTGGGGCGCACGCAGGAGGCGATGCTCGTCTGCGACGCTTACGACATCGACTGCTACGTCGACGGCATGGGCGTCGAGGTGGCGAAGCGCCTCCGGCGCGTTGAGGGCTACCTCCGCGACCCCGACGCGTTCCGCTCGGCGATGCGCCACGCGCGCTTCGTCACCGGGCGTCGCGGGCAGAAGAAGCGCATCGCGGCGCAGAACACCGTCATAATCACGACGAGCGGGATGCTCACGGGCGGCCCGGCGATGACGTACGTCCCCGAGATCCGTGGGAACCCGACGAACCTCGTGGCGTTCGTCGGCCATCAGGTCGAGGGGACGCCGGGGCGCCGACTGCTCGAGGAGGGGCGTGCGGCCTTCGACGGGCGCGTCCTCCCGGTGGCGGCGCGCCGCGAGGCATTCGACTTCTCCGCGCACGCCGACCGCGACGGCCTCCGGGCGTTCCTCGAGGACTACCGGGACGCGCGCGTGCTGACGGTACACGGCGACGCGACGGACCGGTTCGCCGCCGAGTTACGCGAGGCGGGGTTCGACGCGAGCGCGCCGACGAACGGCGAGCGGACGACGGTCACCGAGTGACGCGGCGACGGCGTTGCGGGCGCAGACGTGACGGTCATCCATCACGACCGAAATGGGTTATTTTTGCTTGTATCGAGGGGCGGGGGTGGGCGTGTCCCTGAGTGAAGCGTCGTGGAGGGGCCGTGACGGTGCGACAGACCATCGAAAGGGAACGAACCAGCGTCGGCACCCCCGTCGCCGATAGTGGCAATACCATCCCCTAACCGGGAGCAAAGGCGGGTAGTGCGCTCGTAGGCGTGCTTATCCGGGTGGACGACGTACGGTGGAGCACATGGCAGAGACGAAAACTGACGCCGGTCGCGACGGGGACGATCATCTCGACGACGTCGAACCCGGGGCGGGGTGCACCGAGATCTGGGAGCACCTCAGCGAACGCCGCGCCGAGGAATAGACCTTTATATCGCTGGTGTTCTACCGCGTAGTATGAGTGACGGGCCGACAGAGCTACCGCCGACCGACCGGGAATCCCCGGTCGGCGCGCCCGTCATCCGGGGCGACGAGCGCGTCGCGGGCGAGCGCGCGAAGGAGGCGGTCGAGTTCGATCCCGAGGACCCCGAGAGCGTCCGCGACGCCGCGGAAACCGTCAACGCGTTCGCGCACGGCGAACTCGGTGACGACCGCTTCTACATGCTCCGGGGCGCCGCCGCCTGCGCCGCGCTCGTCCGCGCCGAGGGGTCGTACAAGGCCGCCGCCGAGCGGGCGGGCGACGGCGTCACCGTCTCCTTCATCCGCAAGTGGGCGCGCGTCCACGACCTCCCGCGCCCCGTCCGCCGGCACGTCGCCGTCGGCCACATCCCACCGACCGCCGCGAAACACATCGCGCGCGTCGGCGGCGAGGCGCGCTACCAGCTCGCGTTCGCCGTCATCGACAACCACCTCACCGTCCGCGAGGTCCGCGCGATCGCGAGCGAGGTGAACGACGGCCGGTCCATCGAGGAGGCGCTCCGGGAGCGCGGTGTCACGCCCGGCGAACTCACCGTCACCCTCCCGCTCGACACCTACCGCGACCTCCGCCGCCGCGCCGCCCTCGAGGACGCCGGACCCGGGCGTATCGTCACCGACGCCCTCGACGCCTACCTCGAGTGAGGCGAGTAGTAAACGTTTAACCGCGCGCCCACCAGATATCGCACGAGGGCCGATAGCTCAGTTTGGCAGAGCGTCTGGCTTTTAACCAGACGGTCGCGTGTTCAAATCGCGCTCGGCCCGTCCAACGAATCGCGTAGCGACGAGTGAACCGGCACGACGCGATTTTGAGCCAGTCAGTCGGAGCGTCGAGCGGCAGGAGACGACCGTCTGACGCTGTTCAAATCGCGCTCGGCCCGCTTCTGCTATGAGCAACGTCGAGCAGCGCAGCGACCGGGTTGAGCACACGACGGCGCGTCCCCGCGTCGTCGCGCTTCCGGTAGCGTTAGGGGGACGCCGGCCCACGAACCGACCATGAACAGCGTTCTCTCCGGGTACGACACGCTCGACGTCCTCGGCACCGCCCTCGGCGTCTACGTCGCAATCGCCGCGCTCGGGACGCTCGTCGGGATGCCGTGGCAGTACGCGGACGGGGCGGGCGTGATGGTCGTACAGGCCGGCGGCTCCGTCCTCGCGTTCGTCCTCGCCGTCGCCTTCCTCGCTCTCCTCCATCGCACGTAATGGCCGTCGACGTGACCGTCTACACGCGCGACGACTGCCACCTCTGCGAGGACGTCCTCACGACCGTCGGGCGCGTCGGGGACGACCACGACCTCGACGTCGCCGTCGTGGACGTCGACGACGACCCCGAGTTGCGCGAAGCGTACGGCGAGCGCGTCCCCTACGTCTTCGTGGACGGGACACCGAAGTTCAAGTATCGCGTGAGCGAGGACGCGCTCCGCGACGCTATCGAGCGCGCGGAGCCGTAAACACGTCTTCTACGGGCACGAAAGCGCGAAAAACGAGGAGAGCGATCAGTCGCTCGCGTCCTCGGCGACGTCGACGAAGACGGTGAGCACGCCGAGGACCACCCCGACCAGACCGCAGGCGAGCTTCACGAGGCCCGTGAGGGCGCCCGGGACGAGCGCCGACGTCAACAGCACGAGCGCGGCGAGTTTCGTCAGGCGGTCGAGCGCGCGGTACTGGCGCGGCGGGAGGGTGGCGAGGGACACGCGCCGGTCAGTCGTCCGAGGGCGCGGCCGCGGTGTCCGAGTCGTCCTCGGTCGGCGTCGCACCCGAGTCCGAGCGGCGCTCGACGCCGCGCTTGAGGACGTAGTAGGTGATGAGTCCCCAGACGATCGGGACGATGATCGTCAAGTAGAGCAGGTACGTCGACGCCGTCGACGTCTCCACGTTGATGAGCGACCCGACGGTCGCGTTCATCGCGGCGACGGAGAGCATGATGATGAAGACGATCGCGCCCACGCCCACCGACGTCTGGAACGGCCGCTTGATCGGGTCGGCGGTGAAGTGGACGGCGTCGCGCTCGTAGTCGATGAACGGCCAGAGGACGAGCACCGTCGCGATGATGCCCGGCGCGACGACGCCGGCCACGAACTCACCTTTCGGGATGAAGCCCGGGATGACCTTCAGGATGCCGAACACCCACATGAAGTACCAGTCCGGTGCGACCCCGCTCGGCGTGCTGAACGGGTCGTTCGGACCCCAGACGGGGAGGCGCTGAACGGGGAAGAACCCGGCGAGCAGCGCGAGCACGCCGAAGACGGAGAGGAAGACGATGATCGTCACCGCGACCTGATTCGGGACGAGCGGGACGCCCGTGACGACCGACTCGTCGTCGTCGGAGACGCCCGCGTCGTCGTCGCGCGAGCCCTGCTGCTCCGTGTGCTTCTGGCGGATGAGCAGGAGCATGTGGACGGCGATGAGGCCACCGATGATGAGCGGGAGCAGGAAGACGTGGTAGAAGAACATCCGGGGGAGGATGACGGCGGCGTTGTCCGGCCACAGGCCACCGAAGATGATCTTCGTCAGCGTCTCACCGATGACGGGGATGGATCCCGCGACGGTGAACCCGATGCCGGTCGCCGTCGAGCCGTACTCGTCGAACGGGAGGGCGTACCCCATGAACCCCTCGCCGATGCCGAGGAAGAGCAGGGTCGAGCCGACCACCCAGTTCAGTTCGCGCGGGTTGCGGTAGGCGCCGCTGAAGAAGACGCGGAGCATGTGGAGGCCCATCGCGGCGACGAAGAGGTACGCGCCCCAGTGATGGACCATCCGGATGAACATGCCCATCGGGACGTCGTACGTGATGCGGAGGACGGAGGCGAACGCCAGCGGTACCTCGGTACCGGCGTACTCCGCGAGGATGCCCTCGTAGGTCGTCGCGGCGGCGCCCGGCCGGTAGAGCATCCCGAGGAACGTCCCCGTCAGGACGAGGATGATGAAGGTGAACAGCGTGACTTCGCCGAGCAGGAACGACGCGTAGCGGTCCTCCGGGAACGCCTTCCCGAGGAACTCGTCGTTCAGGTCGAGGCGGTCGTCGAGCCAGCCGTAGACCCGGCTCTCCTCGTACTTCGCTGTCTCCTCGGACTCGTCGGATTCGGTTATCGTACTCATCGGTCTACTCCACCCCGATCGGAGCCTCGAAGGGGCCCGTCGCGATGATCAGTTGGTCGCCGTCCTCGGTGACGCCGACGGGGAGTTGCGGGAGCGGTCGCGGCGCCGGGCCGCCGACGACTTTCGCGCCCTGCAGCGGGTTGAAGACGCTCTGGTGGCACGGGCAGAGGAAGTTCTGGTCGTTCGGCCCCGTCCGCGAGGAGACCGTACAACCCGCGTGCGTGCAGGTCGCGGAGTACGCGGCGTATCCCTCTGCGGTCCCTTCGAGCATCGTCGGCTCCTCGTAGGCGTCCTGCGAGAAGCGCACGAGCAGCGTCGTCGCCATCGGGACCTGGAGCGCGCCGCCGCCCTCCTTCTCCGGGAAGACGGTCATGCTCTCGCCGCTCCCCTCGGAGAGGGCATCGACGGCGACGGGGTTGCCCTCGCCGTCGACGACGCGGGTCCCCTGCGTATAGAGGGTCTTGTAGCTGTAGTCGGGGCCACCGGAGAGCGCCGAATCCTCCAGCCCGTAGAGGCCGGAGACGGCGAACGTTCCGACGGCGGCCGCACCGCCGAGCGCCGCGAAGAACTTCGCGGCGTTCCGCCGGGTCGCCTGGAGGCGGTCCTCCTCGTGGGCGGGCTGTGCCTCGGTCTCGGCGTCGGTGTCGTCGTTCGTGGACATGGTCAGTGGTCGCGGTCCTCCGCGACTTCGATTGTCGGCATGAAGTGCGTGTAGTACATCAGGACGGTCTCGGAGAGCGAGAACGCCAGGAGGCCGCCGTAGAATCCAAGGAACTGGCTCCGGGAGAGACCGAAGGCCTCGCCGGCGAAGAGAGCGGCGAAGACGACGCTCAGGAACGTGAACAGCCCGACGAGCCAGACGCCTCGGAGACCCGCGTCGGCGGGGTAGTACGCGACGACGCGACGGTGGGCGGTCTCGAGGAAGCTCGGGACGTGCGGGAGCGACTCGCCCTCGTCGGGGACGATCGGCTCGCCGCGCCGGCCGACGTTGTGCGCGTATCGGAGCTGCGCGTAGAGCAGGCCGACGAGGCCGAAGAGCGCGAGCCACGAGACGATGCCCGCGGCGTAGACCGAGATCTCGGTCGGCATCGTGATGAACTGCCCGGTCGGCGCGAGCGAAACGCTCTCGCCGGTCTGTATCGCGATCTCATGGAAGCTATTCCCTCCGCTCGCTAACGCGATGCCCCACATCGGCAGCAGTACGATGCCGATGAGCACCAGTATGATGGCCGTTTCACGTCTCATTGTTAGTCCTTGAAGTCCCGGCGCGCCAGCGGCGCTCGGTACTCGTCGCTGTTCGGACGTTACCCCGTTACGTACATCGTTGTTTCGATTATCTCGGCGTCGATGGGGTACTTATCGGAGCGAGCTATCGAAACACACTCAATCCGGGGTTGAGTAGACCCACTCAAGGACGGCGTTGTCAATGAAACGGAGGCAATTCATCACCAAGGCAGGCGGCGCGGGGCTCGTGGCGAGCGGCGTCGTGGGCTCGGCGAGCGCACAGGAGGGCGAGAGCGACCCCCGGACGGGCTCCGGCACGCAGGACGACCCGTACGTCGTCGAGATGCACACGGACGGCTCGGAGTACCTCTTCGACCCGGTCGGCCTCTACGTCGAGGAGGGCGACTGGGTCCGGTGGGTGAACGCGAGCGGGAGTCACTCCACGACCGCCTACTCGCCGTCGAACCCGAACGCGGAGGTCAGCCTCATCCCGGAGGGCGCCGAGCCGTGGAACAGCGGCACCTTCCAAGAGCAGGGCGCGACCTTCGACTACCAGTTCCAGGCCGCGGGCACCTACGACTACTACTGCATCCCGCACAAGACGCTCGGGATGGTCGGGCGCGTCGTCTGCGGCGAGCCCGGCGGTCCCGCGGAGAACAACGAGATCCCCGACGACGTCGGGAGCGGGATCCTCCCGGACTCCGAGACCATCGTCGAGGAGAAGGCGCTCGCCTACCCATACTTCCCGGAGACGAGCGGCGGCCCGCTCCCGAGCCTCGCGCTCGGCGCCGCGACGCTCTTCGGCCTCGGGAACGTCTACCTCCTGAGTCAGACCGACCGCTTCTCCGGTCGCTACGACCAGGACGCCACGGACGACACCGAAATCGAATAGCGGTCGCGTCCGGCGTTCGGTCTCGCGCCCGCGCCGAGCGCGAGACGCGACGCTCGCGGATCAGCGCCGTCGCGGCGACTCCAACTTGATGTCCGTCTCCGCGAGCAACTCCTCGACTTCCGCGCGCTTCTCCTGGTGCTCCGCGAGGAACTCCCGCATGAGTTCGGCGGCCTGCTCCTTGCAGTCCCCGCAGAGGCGTTCGCCCTCGCGGCATTCCTCGTAGACGCGTTCGGCGAACGCGTCGTCGTCGGCGGCGAGGAGATATGCGTAGAGTTCGTAGACCGGGCAGTCGTCGGGCTCGCCCCCGAGTTCGCGCTGCTCCTCGGCGCTCTGCCGGCCGCCGGTCGTCGCGGCCTTCACCTTCTCGTAGCCCGTCTCGGGGTCGTCGAGGAGGCTGATGTGGCTCGCGGGGACGCTCGAACTCATCTTCCCGCCGGTGAGCCCCGTCATGAAGCGGTGGTAGATGCCGGACGGCGGGACGAAGCCGTAGCCGCCGTGGTCGACTTCGACCTCGCGCGCGAGCGCCTCGGCGGCCGCGCGGTCCATGTCGAAGCTATCGACGTGGCCCTCGAAGACGCGCTTCTCGCCGGCGACAGCGTCGATGAGCGCCTCGAACGCTTCCTCGGTCGCGTTCCGGTCGAGGAAGCGCACGCGCGGGCGGAGCGGCTCCATCCCGGCGTTGTTCAGCTTCGGGAGCACCGTGGCCTCGGCGCCCTCGCCGTCCGCGGCGTCGTCGAGCGGCGCGGGGTCCTCCCACTCGACGGCGTCCAGCCCGCCCTCGAGCAGTTGGGCGGCGTGCAGACAGCGGATGGTCGCGCCCTCGGGCGCGCGCTCGCTGAGGCGCTCGTAGGCGTCCCGTAGCACCGCGCGCTCCGCGTCGCTCGCGACCTCGAAGGAGGCGTACGCCTCGGTGACGCCGAAGTATCGCGTTCTGGCGGCGAGGTCGCGCGCGAAGCGGACGTGCGGGTCCTGATCGGGGCCGACCGGGACGACGGTCGGCTTCGGCTCGTCCAACTGGGGTCCGAGGATGTCCGCCATCTGCGTGACGACCGACTGCATGTGCGAGACGTCCGTCTCGCCGTCGAAGCCGTAGATGGACTGGAACTCCGAGAAGTTCGCCTCGATGCCGAGTTCGAAGGCGAGGTCCTGCACCTCGCGGTCCTCGGACTGGCGGTAGAGCGTCCCCTCCTCGGGGTCGAAGCCGAGCGCGAGCAGGCTGAGGAGGTAGTCCCTGGCGTGCTCGTCGATCTCCGCCCAGCTGAGCCCGCGCGCGGAGTGGGCTTCGAGGTCCGCGATGAGCGCGGTGGCGTCCCCGCCCTGCTCTTGGTGCCAGATGATCTCGTCGAAGACCATCTTGTGGCCGATGTGGGGGTCGCCGGTCGGCATGAACCCCGAGAGCGCGGCGAACGGTTCGTCGTCGCGCATCGCCTCGAGGACGCGCCGGTAGTCGCGGTGGCCGAAGATGATGGCCCGGCGCATCAGGTAGTGCGGGTTCGGGACGTCCGCGAGGACGTCCTCGAAGGACTCGATGCCGAACTCCTCGAAGAGCTTGCGGTAGTCCGAGACGGTCGAGGACCCCCACGGATCGAGGGCGAGCGAGTCGGCGCCTTCGGTGTCCGTTCCCCCGTCCGTCGCGGGCGTGTCCGTGTCGTCTGTCATGTATCAGGGCGTGAGTCGGCTCACGGCGAGCCAGGTGATGTCGTCTCTGTGTGCCAACGCAAAAACCATTCGCTTACGCACGCCGTGCGCGAGCCGAACGTCGAGCGCGAGGTCGCGCGGGTCGAAGACGTGGCCGGGTTCGAGACAGCGCACCAGCCACTCGGAGTGGCCGAGGTCCGCGACGTCCTCGACGTCCGCGTAGGTCCGGAAGTCCGCGCCGAACTTGAAGCCGGTCTTCGGGACGAGGCCGCGGTCGCGGAGTTCGCGATACGTGCGGAGGCGCCGGTCGAAGCGCCCGCGCTCGACCTCGCGGCCGCGCTCGACGAGCGCGTTCACGCCCGCGTCGTGCTCCGGGAGGACGAGGTCGCCCTCGGCGGCGAGGTAGGCGGCTTCGACGAGCGAGAGCTGGACGGCCGCGACCTCGGAGGCGCGCCCGGTGAGCTGCTGGCCGTAGAACGCGGAGCGGTGGAGCGCCTCGGGGGGGTCCCAGACGACGACGCGGTCGTCGAGGAGCGCGCCCTCGGCCGGCTCCGCGAAGCCGTACTCGGTGCTCCCTTCGGGGTCGACGAGCTCGGTTTCGAGGTAGGTGAGTTCGGACTCCTCGTCGACGACGGCGAGGACGGTGTCGCCGAGTTCGTCGGCGGGGACGTCGGTGCGCTCGCCGACGACGCGCACGCGGTAGGCGACTTCGTCGTCGCCCGGGCCCTTCCCGCGCGGGTAGACGACGAAGTCGGCGCCACCCGACTCGTCCACCCAGTCCTCGCGTGCGGGCGAGAGGTAGAAGCCCCGGTCGCGGAGGTCCATGTAGACGAGAAAGCGCGTGCTGAAGCCGCGGTCGCCGGCGGCGAGGAACTCCCGGAAGCCCATGCCGTCGACGGCGTCGAGGTCGCCACGGAAGAGGAGGTGGGCGGCCTCGACGCGCGAGAGGGCGATTTCGTTGCCCTCGCGCGGCACCCCGTACCCCCGCGAGTCGTGGAACCGCTGGCGGGCGTCGCCGCCGACGACGACGCGGTCCCCGCGTAGCTGGCCGTTCATACGCAGAGTGTGCGGCGGGCGCGACCAAAGGGGCTACGGTGCGCGAGCGGGGCAAGCGGCGGCGAGACAGCGCTCGCCGCGCGCGGTTTCGAAGCGCGGCCCGCCGCAGTCGCATGCGCCGACGACGACGCCGGTCGGTATCGGGTGCGTCGCATCGCAGTCCTCGCAGACCGCGTGCAGGCCGCGTTCCCGTCGGATGCGGAGCGTGCCCCCGCAGTGCGGGCAGTCCCACGCGCCGTCGAAGCGCGCGCGGACGGCGTCGTCGATGCTCGCGCAGGCCCGGTCGAGACAGACGTCGAGGACGGCGCCGCGCCGGACGCGGATCTCGGGGAGCCCACAGTCCGCACACGTCGCGTCGGTGACGGTGGCGTCGCGCGGAACCGGGTAGCTCGCGTGACAGCCGATGCAGGTGACGCGTTCGCGGGCGCGCACGAGCGGCCCGCCGCAGTCCGGACAGTCGCCGACTTCGGGCCCGGCGGGCGTGACGGGCGCGAAAGTGTCGAGCGTCGTCTCGTGGCTCTCGACGCGGAGGTGTTCGTCGCCCGACCCGGCGACGAGGCGGACGCCGTCGGCGTCGCTCGCGTAGCGCACCACGTCCGCGCGCGTCAGCCACGACGCGGGCTGGTAGCCCTCGGCGTCGTGGACGAGGACGGTGTTGTCGGGTTTGACGAGTACGACGACTTCGCCGCGCGTCTCGAGTCGGTCGTCGCGCTCGTAGGTGACGGTGCAGTCGCCGGCGAGTACGCGTGTCGCGTCCTGCATCGCGAGTGGGTGGGTGCGTCCCGCTACAAGAACCCTCAGACGATTCGCACGGTGCGCTCCTCGTGGTGGGTGTCGAGGGCGTGCTCGGGGAAGACGACGTCGACGGCGTAGACGAGCGCGTCGTCGTCCGCGCCGAAGACGCCGACGGGCAGGGTCGTCGCACCGTCGAGGTAGGTCGTGGTGCTCGTCATCTCGACGGTGTCGCCGTCCCCGCCGTCTCGGGTCGCGGTGACGCGGAGCGCGACGCGCGCGGCCCCGCCGTCGTTGCTGACGGTGACCTCGCGCATGTCGTTCTCGCCGCGCGCGACCGTCTCGGGGAAGTCGCCCCAGTCGAGGGAGACGTCCGGGAGGTCGGCGGCCTGCTCGAGTATCGCGTCCGCGACGCCGCCCGAGAGGCCGGCGGCGACGAGGCCGTCGTGACCGGCGGCGCGCACGTCGGCGAGCGAGGTGATGCCCTCGTCGGCGAGGCGGTGCGCGCGCCCAGAGCCGACCCCGTCGAGCGCGGTGAGTTCGACGGCGTCGGCGGGGACGCCGGTGTCGATGCGGGCTTCGAGGCGGTGGGCGAGGTTCGCGCCCGCCGGCTGGTCGAAGCGCTCGAGGAACTCCGCGAGCGCGGCGAGGAGGCGGAGGGCGTTCTGCCGGATGACCCACGCGTCCGAGCGGAGCTCGGGCGGCGTCGACCCGCGCATCGAGGCGTGGAGGATGGCGAGCACCTTCCGGGGACCCGCGTCGAGGTCGTCGCCGCGCCCGCCGAGAACGGACGCGACGGCCTCGCGCTCGTCGCGGCGCGCGCTGACGCTCTCGAACTCGGCGGACTGCGCGACGGCTTCGAGGACGCCGGCCTCGGTGACGCCGGCCTCGGCGAGGTCGCGAAAGCCCGCCGCCGTCGCCATGTCGAGGTAGTACGTGGAGGTGAGCATCCCGAGCTGGGTGGCGGTGAGGCCGAGGTCGTCGTGCGTGCGGACGAACCCCTCGGTGACGAGGTCGTCGAGGACGCCGCGCACGCGCTCGCGGACGTTCGCGAAGTCGTAGTCCTCGGGCGCGGACTGCGCGCGGCGGTAGTAGAAGGTCGTCTCCAGCCACGCCATCACGTCGTCGAGGCTGTCGACGGTGCCCATCGCGATTTCGGCGTTGAGGTGCTCGGGGAGGTTCTCGGCGAGCGTCGACTCGATCTCCTTACCCTCGCGGAGCAGCTGTCGGTATTTGTCGGCCTCGCTGTTGTCGCAGACGACCCAGCCGTAGCCGACGTCGTCGTAGCCGGGCCGGCCCGCGCGCCCGAGCATCTGGAGGACGTCGAGCGGGCTCATGTCGACCTCTCCCTCGAGGGGGTCGTGGTACTTCGTATCGCGGATGACGACGCAGCGCGCGGGGAGGTTGACGCCCCACGCGAGCGTCGACGTCGAGAAGAGGAGCTCGATGGTGCCGTCGCGGAACCACGCCTCGACGTGGTCCTTGTCGTTCTTCGAGAGGCCGGCGTGGTGGAACGCGACCCCGTCGAGGACGCTCTTGCGGAGGGTGTCGTTGTCGAGCGCCTCGGCCTCGGTGTGGAGGTCGTAGTCGCCGCGCGCGCCCATCGGGACGTCGCGCTCGGCGAGCTCGTCGCGGGCCTTCTCCGCGGCCCGGACGGTGTCCTGTCGGGAGGCGACGAAGCAGAGGGCTTGGCCGTCCTCGCGGAGGTGTTGCTCGGCCCGGTCGAGGGCCTTGTAGAGGCGCCTGTACTTGTCCTGGAAGGGGTTGTCGCCGTGGACGTACGTGGTGACGTCGGCGTGGAGGTCGACGGGCCTGTACTCGTCGCCGAACGCGAACGTGCACTCGGGGGGCGCGTCGAGCCAGTCGGCGACGTCCTCGACGTTCGGCATCGTCGCGGAGAGCGCGACGACGCGCGGGTCGCAGAGCCGCCGGAAGCGCGAGACGACGACCTCCAGCACCGACCCGCGTTTCTCGGAGTCGAGGAGGTGGACTTCGTCGATGACGACGACGTCGACGTCGGTGACGAAGGAGTAGCGCGGGGAGTCGTGCTTGCGCGTCGCGGAGTCGGCCTTCTCGGGCGTCATCACGAGGACGTCCGCGCGGCGCGCGCGACGCGGGTCGAGGTCGCGCTCGCCCGTGACGACGTACACCGAAAAGCCGAGCTCCTCGAAGCGCTCCCACTCGTCCTCCTTCTCGTTCGTGAGCGCGCGCAGGGGCGCGACGAAGAGCGCGGTGCCGCCCTCGGCGAGCGCCTCGCAGATGGCGAGTTCGGCGAGCGCGGTCTTCCCCGAGCCGGTCGGGGCGGCGACGACGACGTTGTCGTCGCGCTCCAGCAGGGCGGGGACGGCCTCGCGCTGCATCCGATTGAACTCCTCGAACGGGAACGCGTCCGCGAACTCCGGGACCGCCTCGGCGACCTCCATTGACGGGTGGACGAAAGACCGCCCGCGCGGAAAGGCGTTTCTACGTACCGGCTCCCCGGCGGGACGAGCACTTACGGTGGCGCGGCCGTCACGTGCGGACGATATGGCCGAGGAGAGACGGACGGAACTCGCGGTGGTCGGTGCGGGCCCGGGCGGCTACGTCGCCGCGATTCGCGCGGCACAGCGCGGCGTCGACGTGACGCTCGTCGAGAAGGACGCGCTCGGCGGGACGTGCCTGAATGTCGGCTGCATCCCCTCGAAGGCGCTCGCGCACGCGGCGGGCGTCGCGCATCGCGCGGCGTCGGCGTCGGAGATGGGCGTGCACGCGGACGTGTCGGTGGACCTCGCGCAGACGAACGAGTGGACGGACGGCGTCGTCGACCGACTCACGTCGGGCGTCGAGAAGCTCTGTAAGGCGAACGGCGTCGCGCTCGTCGAGGGGCGCGCCGAGTTCGTGGACGAGCGGACCCTCCGCGTCGAGCGCCCCCGAGGGAGCGAGCGCGTCGCGTTCGAGCACGCGGTCGTCGCGACGGGGTCGCGGCCGACCGAGGTTCCGGGCTTCGCGTTCGACGGCGAGCGCGTCCTCGACTCGACGGCCGCCCTCGACCTCGACGCCGTCCCGGAGTCGCTGGTGATCGTGGGCGGGGGCTACATCGGGATGGAGCTCTCGACGGCCTACGCGAAACTCGGCTGTGACGTGACGGTCGTCGAGCGACTCGACGACGTGCTCGCGGGCTACGAGGACGACGTCGCGCGCGCCGTCCGGCGGCGCGCGGCCGACCTCGGCGTGACGTTCCGCTTCGGCGAGCGCCCGAGCGAGTGGCGCGAGTCGGGGGACGGCGTCGTCGTCACCACGACCGACGGGGAGGAGCGACACGACTACCGCGCGGAGGCGGTCGTGGTCGCGGTCGGGCGCGACCCCGTCCTCGATTCGCTGAACCTCGACGCCATCGGCCTCGAGGCGAACGCGGACGGCCGGCTCGAGACCGATGCACGCGGCCGGACGAGCGTCGAATCGGTCTTCGCCGTGGGCGACGTCGCGCCGGGGCCGATGCTCGCGCACAAGGCGAGCGCCGAGGGGCGGGTCGTCGCGGCCGTCGTCGCGGGCGAGGACGCGTCGCTCGACGAGCGCGCGGTCCCCACGGCGGTGTTCACGGACCCGGAGGTCGCCACCGTCGGCCTGACCGAGGCCGAGGCCGAGTCCGAGGGCCTCGACCCCGTCGTCGGGGAGTTCCCGATGGGCGCGTCCGGGCGCGCGCTCACCGTGGGCGAGCCGGACGGGTTCGTCCGCCTCGTCGCCGACGGCGGGACAGGCGTCGTCCTCGGCGCACAGATCGTCGGCCCGGAGGCGAGCGAGCTCATCGCCGAGGTCGGTCTCGCGCTCACGATGGGCGCGACCCTCGCGGACGTCGCGGCTTCGATACACACGCATCCGACGCTCTCCGAGGGCGTCATGGAGGCGGCGGAGAACGCGCTCGGGGAGGCGATCCACACGCTGAATCGCTGAGGCGACGCCGACGGTCTTTTCTCACCGCCGCGACCTATCCCGTGGTATGCGAACGGTTACACTGGGCCCCGCAGGGACGTACTCGCATCGCGCCGCCGGTGCGGTCGCCGACGACGACGAGATCGAGTTCCGCGAGTCCGTCCGCGACATCGTGGACGCGGTCGCGGACGGGGACGCCGAGCGCGGCGTCGTCCCCATCGAGAACAGCATCGAGGGGAGCGTCACGGAGACGCTGGACGCGCTCGCCGATCGGGACGTCGCGGTCGTGAAGGAGGTCATCACGCCCATCCGCCACGGCCTCCTCGCCCAATCGGAGTCGTTCGACACCGTCGCGAGCCACCCGCAGGCGCTCGCGCAGTGTCGCGAGTACCTCGACGAGCACTATCCGGACGTGACCGTCGAGGCCGTCGCCTCGACCGCGCGCGGCGTCGAGCTCGCGCGCGAGGACCCCTCGGTCGCGGGCATCGGCCACCCGGACAACGCGACGGGCGACCTCGAAGTCATCGCGGAGGACATCCAGGACCGGCGCTCGAACGCGACGCGCTTCTTCGTGCTCGCGCCGCCCGCCGACCGCTCCGAGGCGGGCGGGAAGTCGAGTCTCATCGTCAGCCCGGGCGCGAACTACCCCGGCCTCCTCCTCGAACTCCTCGAACCGTTCGCGGAGCGCGGCCTCGACCTGACGCGCGTCGAGTCCCGGCCGACCGGCGAGCGCCTCGGCGACTACCTCTTCCACTTCGACATCTCGGGCGGCCTCTACGAGGAGCGCACGCAGGCCGCGCTCGCCGAGATCGAGGAGATCGCCGCCGACGGCTGGGTCCGCGAACTCGGGAGCTACGACGTCGAACACGTGGTGTGAGTCGGCCCGGCGTCGCCGGGCCGACTGAACGGACGAACGGGAAGCAGAGCGACCCGTGAGCGGCAACCCCGCTCGGACGAACACGTGAGCGGGAGCGACCGACGGGGAGCGACACGCGAGCACTGAGCCCGGCGACGCCGGACCGACCATGCGAACGCGGCCCACGAGCGGCGCCGTCGCTCGCCGAAAGAAGGTGTCGTCGCCCGAGAATCCCGGGCGACCCTGCTCGTATCTACTGCTTGTGACGAGAGATACTTAAACGGTGTCGGGTGCGCAACGGCGAAGTGGCGGGCCCGCGAAACCCGGGTATGCTCGAAGCAGGCGACGACGCGCCCGCGATCACGGCGACGAATCAGGACGGCGAGACGCTCACCCTCGACTTCGCGACGCCTACGGTGCTCTACTTCTACCCGCGCGACGACACGCCCGGTTGTACGGTCGAGGCGAAGGGTTTCAACGCCGAGTTGGACGCCTATCGGGAAGCGGGCGTCTCGGTCTACGGGGTCTCGACGGACGACGCGGACTCCCACCGGGAGTTCTGCGATGCGTACGGCCTCGAGTTCGACCTGCTCGCGGACCCCGACGGCGACGTCGCCGCTGCCTTCGACGTCGACACCTCGCGCGGGGCGGCCGAGCGCGTGACGTTCGTCCTCGCGGACGGCGAAGTGCGCGCGGTCTACGGCGGCGTGACGCCCGAGGGGCACGCGGAGGAAGTGCTCGAGGACGTCCGGCGCTCGGGACTACTCGCCGAGGAGTGAGCCGATCGCGGCCGCGGCCTCGTCGACGGTCGTCCGCCACGCACCGTCCGGGGTCGCGCCGTGCGTCGGCGGCGCGACGTCGAGCGTGAGGGCGTCGTAGGCGAAGCCGTCGATGTGGTCGCTCGCGAGGGCGCCGACGAACTCCGCGTTCTCGCGCTTCGAGGAGACGCCGCCGTCCTCGAGCGCGTAGTAGTCGCTGAACAGGTGGACGAGACGGACGTCGCGGTCGAAGTCGCCCTCGTGGGCGTAGCGCGCGAGCTTCACGGGGTTGTTCGCGGGGTCCGCACGCCGCATCTCGACCTCCACGAGGACGAGCGGCGCGGCCGCACCGCCCGGGACGCCCGCGACGTCGACCGGCGTCCGGCGCGCGTACCACTCCGTCTCCCACGAACGCGCGGGGTGGCGCGCGGCGAGGGCGTCGCGCAGGCGGGCGTGGACGCGCTGGGTGAAGTCGGCCACGAGCTGGAGCTGGGCGCGCGCCACCGAAAGGCTTCCCCCGCGATGGGAGGCCTTTTGCCCCGCGACGGAGAACGACGGGGCATGACCTACGAGCCACGGGCACTCGAACGAAAGTGGCAGGAGCGCTGGGAGGACGGCGGCCGGTACGAAGCCGACCCCGGCGACGACGAGGACGCGACGTTCGTCACCGTCCCCTACCCCTACCCCAGTGGGGGGATGCACATCGGGCACGCGCGCACCTACACGGTTCCGGACGTCTACGCGCGCTATCGCCGCCTGCAGGGCGACGACGTGCTCTTCCCCATCGCGTGGCACGTCACGGGCACGCCCATCATCGGTGCCGTCAACCGCCTCCAGAAGGGCGAAGAGGAACAGCTCTCCGTCCTCCGTGACACCTACAACGTCCCCGAAGACGAACTCGAGGACCTCGAGACGCCGATGGGCTTCGCGCGCTACTTCATCGAGAACCACTACAAGCGCAACATGAAGTCCCTCGGCCTCAGCATCGACTGGCGCCGAGAGTTCACGACGAACGACGAGCGCTACTCGAAGTTCGTCACGTGGCAGTACGAGACGCTGCGCGAGCACGACCGCCTCGAAAAGGGCTTCCACCCCGTGAAATACTGTACGGAGGAGGAGAACCCCGTCACCACCCACGACCTGCTCGAGGGCGAGGACGCCGAGCGACAGGAGTACACCCTCGTGAAGTTCGGGCTCGGCGACACCAAAGTCCCGATGGCGACGCTGCGTCCGGAGACGGTGCGCGGCGTGACGAACGCCTACATCAAGCCCGACGGTAAGTACGTCGAGGCCGAGGTCGACGGCGAGACGTGGCTCGTCAGCCACGACGCCGCGCACAAGCTCACGCTCCAGCAGCGCGACGTCGAAATCGTCGACGAGTTCCTCGGTGAAGCGCTCGTCGGCGAACGCGTCGAGAACCCCGTAACGGGCGAGGACGTCCTGATCCTGCCCGCTGACTTCGTGGACCCGGACAACGCGACGGGCGTCGTGATGTCCGTGCCGGCGCACTCGCCGGACGACTGGATGGCGCTGCAGACCGCGAAAGAGGACGACGAGCGGATGCGCGAGTACGGCATCGACCCCGCCGAGGTCGCGGAGATCGAGCCGAAGGCCATCATCGACGTGGAGGCGTACGACGACGTCTTCCCGGCGCGCGCGGCCGTCGCGGAGCACGGCATCACGAGCGCGGACGACCCGCTCCTCGAGGAAGCCACCCAGGAGGTCTACAACCGCGAGTTCCACGGCGGGACGCTGAAGGACATGTACGGCGAGTACGCGGGGGCGGTCGTCGAGGACGTCCGGGACGAACTCGCCGCGCACTACCGCGAGTCGGGGGACTTCGACGCGATGTACGACTTCTCCGAGCCCGTCGTCTGCCGCTGTGGCGGGGACGTCGAGGTCGCCCAGCAGGAGACGTGGTTCCTCACGTACAACGACGAGGACTGGAAGGCGCTCGCGCACGAGGCGGTGTCGAACATGGACGTCGTGCCGGAGACCTCGCGCGACCAGTTCGACCACACCATCGACTGGCTGGAGGAGTGGCCCTGCATCCGCAACTACGGCCTCGGGACGAAGCTCCCGTGGGACGACGACTTCGTCATCGAGCCGCTCTCGGACTCGACGATCTACATGGCCTACTACACGGTCGCGCACCGCCTGCGCGACGTCCCCGCCGAGGAGCTCACCCCCGAGTTCTTCGACGCGCTCTTCTACGGCGAGGACGCCGTCGACGACGCGCCCGAGACCGCCCTCGAACTCCGCGAGGAGTACGACTACTGGTACCCCGTCGACTACCGCGTCTCCGGGAACGACCTCATCTCCAATCACCTGACGTTCTTCCTGTTCCACCACGCCGATCTCTTCGAGGAGGCGCAGTGGCCGGAGGGCGTCGCCATCATGGGGATGGGCCTGCTGGAGGGCGAGAAGATGTCCTCCTCGAAGGGCCACGTCGTCCTCCCCGCCGAGGCCATCGAGGAGTACGGCGCGGACACGGTGCGCTTCTTCCTGCTGAACTCCGCGCAGCCGTGGCAGGACTACGACTGGCGCGCCGACGAGGTCGAGTCCACGGGCAAGAGCCTCGAGCGCTTCTACAACCGCGCGACGGACGTCGTCGACCTCGACGCGCCGACCGCGGCGCCACGCGACGCGGAGAGCCGAGCGGCGGAGCCGCGAGGCGTCCCGGAGGACGTCGAGTTGCGGCGCATCGACCGCTGGCTCCTCTCGCGGCTCCAGCGCACGGTCGAGCGGACGACCGAGGCGATGGACGCCTTCGAGACCCGGAGCGCCTCCCAGGAAGCCTTCTACCGCTTCGAGGAGGACCTGCGCTGGTACCGCAAGCGCGCGGACCTCGACCGGGAGGCGACGAAGTGGGTGCGACAGGAAGTGCTGCGCACGCGCCTGCGCCTACTCGCGCCCGTCGTGCCGTTCCTCGCGAACGAACTCCACGAGAAACTCGAGGGCGTCCCCGTCGAGGACGCCGCGTGGCCGACGGCCGACCCCGAGTTCGAGAGCGCGCGGGTCGAACTCGAGGAGCGCCTCATCGACGGCCTCGTGGACGACGTCCGGGACATCGTCGACGTCACCGGCACCGACCCGGACAGCATCACCGTCTACACGCCCGCCGACTGGAAGTACCGGGTCTTCGAGACGGTCGCGGAGACCGGCCCCGACATCGGCGCGGTGATGGGGAAGGTGATGCAGAAGGAGTCGCTTCGCGAGAAGGGCGACGAGGTGAACGACCTCGTGCAGGACCTCGTCGCCGACGTGCGCGAGTACGACGAGGAGGAGCTCGCGGCGCTCGCAGAACTCGACGAGCAGGCCCTCTACGGCGACGCCGCGGGCTTCCTCAGTCGGGAGTTCGACGCGAGCGTCGACGTCGTCCCCGAGGGCGACGCCGAAGACGAGAAGGCGGCCTCGGCGGTGCCGTTCCGCCCCGCCATCCGCCTCGAATAGCGGGGCGAAGCCGGGGCGTTTAATCCCCCGGACGTCGTAGCGCCGCGTATGACCACCGAAGCGCCACGGACGCTCCGGGAGAAGCTGAAGCGGACGCTCTCGCCGCACCTCGAGGAGGGCGGGTTCGTCGGGCGCGCCCAGATGGACTTCTTCGGCCTGCTCTACGCCGTCGTCATCCTCGTGCTCGTGCTCCCGCTGATACCGTTCCTCCTCGTCGCGAACGCCCTCTACTCGATGGTGCGCTCGTTCTACGACCCGTATCGGCGCCCGAGCGAAGAGGAGTACTAGACGCCGAGCAGGTCGAATCCGGTGCCGACGCCGTGCTCGTCGGCGTGCGTGTAGACGACGTGCGCGGCGGCGACGTCCTGAATCGCGAGCCCCGTCGAGTCGAAGACGGTGACGGTGTCGTCCGCAGTGCGGCCCTCCTTCTGGCCGGTGAGTATCTCGCCGAGTTCGCCGTAGATGTCGTCGTCGTCGAGGACGCCGGCGCTCCACGGGACGTTGATCTCGCCGGAGTGCGTCGTCTGCGCGTAGTCGTCGATGACGAGTTTCGCAGCGAGCAGGGCGTCGTCGGCGATCTCGTGCTTCCCGGCGGCGTCAGCACCCATCGCGTTGACGTGCGTGTGCTCGCCGAGGTCCGCGGGGTGGACGATGGGGTCCTCGACGGGCGTGACCGTCGAGAGCACGTCGCAGTGGCCGGCCTCGCTGATGGTGCCGGCGCGCACGTCGAACTCGTCCTCGAAGCGCTCGATGAAGCGGGTGACGCGCTCCTCGCGCAGGTCGCTCACGACGACCTCCTCGATGTCGCGCACTTCGGCGATGGCCTCGAGTTGCGTGTAGGACTGGACGCCCGCGCCGACGATGCCGAGCGAGGAGGCGTCCGCGACGGCGAGCGCGTCCGTGGCGACGGCGGCCGCCGCGCCCGTGCGCTTCATCGTGAGTTCGGTGCCGTCCATGATGGCGAGCGGGTAGGCGTTCGTCGGGTCCGAGTAGATCATCGTCCCCATGACCGTCGGGAGGTCGAAGGAGTCCGGGTTGTCCGGGTGGACGTTCACCCACTTGATGCCGGCGGCGTCCCACTCTTCGGTCTCGAGGTACGCGGGCATCGACCGGAAGTCGCCGTTGTACTGCGGGAGGTCGATGTAGGACTTCGCGGGCATCTGGGCGTCGCCGCGCTCGTAGGCGACGAACGCCTCGCGGAGCGCCGCGACGAGGTCGGGCATCGGCGTGTTCGTGCGGACGTCCTCTTTGGCCAGCAGGAGCGTCTCCATACCTGCAAGAATTACCGGCGTGCACTTAGGCCGGTCGGAGCGCCCCCACCGCACAGGCTTTGTGCGTCGCCGCCCAAACGCGGGCCATGAGAGCGCACAGCGTCCTCACGTCGATCGCGACGGCGTCGCTCATCCTCGCCATCGGCACCATCGGCGGCTGGCTCCCGCTCCCGCACGTCAGCGTCCTCTTCTTCCTCGTCGTCACCGTCTGTCTCGCCGTCGTCCTCTTCCTCCTCACCGCCTACCGGATGACGCAGGGCGTCTTCGCCGACGAGAACCCGGTCTGAGCGGCGAGTGCCGTCGCTACGCGAGGAGTGCCGAAAGAAACGGGAACGTCGGGAGTCGAGCGTGCGGTTCGCGGCGTGGTCCGGGTGGTGTGGCGGACCTGTCTCACGGGACTGCGTCCCGGTCGACTGCCCGAGGTTCGTTCGGAACCTCGTTTACATCGGCGGGCGAAGCGAAACTTCGCTGCCTACGTGGAATCAGGCGAAGCCTGACTTCACATCGCGCCGCCCATGCCGCCCATACCGCCCATGCCGCCCATGCCGCCGCCCATGCCGCCGGGGCCGCCGGCGCCGCCGGGCCCTTCGTCGCCGCCGTCGTCGGCGTCGACCTGCCCGCCGGCGAGGTCGCCGGCCGCGATGACGTCGTCGATGCGGAGGATCATGACGGCCGCTTCCGTCGCGCTCTCGATGGCCTGCGTCTTCACGCGGAGGGGCTCGACGACGCCCTCCTCTTCCATGTCGATGACCTCGCCCGTGTAGGCGTCGAGGCCGGCGCCCGTCTCGCCGTCCGCGTGGCGCGCGCGGAGGTCGACGAGGGAGTCGATCGGGTCGAGGCCGGCGTTCTCGGCGAGGGTGCGCGGGCCGACTTCGAGGGCGTCGGCGAACGCCTCGACGGCGAGCTGCTCGCGCCCACCGACGGAGTCGGCGTAGTCGCGGAGCTCGAGCGCGAGCTCGGTCTCGGGCGCGCCGCCACCGGGGAGGACCTGACCGTCCTCGAGGGTGACGCGCACGACGCCGAGCGAGTCCGTGATGGCGCGCTCGACCTCGTCGACGACGTGCTCGGTGCCGCCGCGGAGGATGAGCGTGACGGACTTCGCGTCCGCGACGTCCTCGACGAAGATGCGCTCGTCGCCGCCGATGTCCTTCTGAGCGACGGAGCCGGCTTCGCCGAGGTCCTCGGCCTCGATCTCCTTCGCGGAGGAGACCGGCGTCGCGCCGGTGGAGCGCGCGAGGCGACCCATGTCGGAGTCCTTCACGCGGCGGACGGCGAGGATGCCCTCCTGCGCGAGGTAGTGCTGGGCCATGTCGTCGATGCCGCCGTCGACGAAGACGACGTTCGCGCCGGTCGCGGCGATTGCGTCGACCATCTCCTTGAGCTGCTCCTCTTCCTGGTCGAGGAACTCCTGGAGCTGGTCGGGGTCGGTGACGTTGACCTCGGTGTCGATCTCGGTCTCCTGAACTTCGAGCGCGCCGTCGATGAGCGCGATCTTGGCGTTCTCGACGCCGAAGGGCATGTTCTCGTTGACGCGCGTCTTGTCGACGATGACGCCCTCGACGAGCTCGGAGTTGTCGATGGAGCCGCCGGTGACCTTCTCGATTTTGATGTTGTCCTCGTCGACGACGCCGTCGTCGGCGACGGACTGCGCGGCCTGCACGACGAGGCCGGAGAGGGCGTCCTTGGCGTTCTCGGCGCCCTTGCCGGTCATCGCGGTGGCGGCGATCTGCTCGAGGTACTCGGTGTCGTCGGCGTCGATGTCGATCGCGATCTCGGAGAGGAACTCCTTGGCCTGCTCTGCGGCCTGTCGGTACCCCTGTGCGAGCGTGGTCGCGTGGATGTCCTGCTCGAGGAGGTCCTCGGCCTCGTCGAGGAGCTCGCCGGCGACGATGACGGCGGAGGTGGTGCCGTCACCGACCTCGTTCTCCTGCGTCTCGGCGACCTCGACGATCATGTTCGCCGCCGGGTGCTCGATGTCCATCTCCTTGAGGATGGTGACGCCGTCGTTCGTGACGACGACGGACCCGGAGGAGTCGACGAGCATCTTGTCCATCCCTTTCGGGCCGAGCGTCGTGCGGACGGACTCGGCGACGGCCTTCCCGGCGGAGATGTTCATCGACTGCGCGTCCTTCCCCGACGTACGCTGCGAGTCGTCGGAGAGTACGATAAGCGGCTGGTTGCCCATCTGCTGCGCCATAATCACTCGCTGATTGTTTGCCCTTCTATATTAAAGTTTGGGAGGTGCGCATCAGTTCTCCGTACACGGCTCGAACGGAGCGTGTGAGAGAATACCAACGTAAGGATTTAAGTATAATCGCGGACCGGAATCGGGGTGAAAAAGCGAGGCGGGCGAAACCGAGTGCGTTAGCCGGAGAACTCGTGGTACTCCATGCCCTGATGCTTGAGTTCCTCGACGTGCTTGCGCTCGAGGAACGAGTAGACCGCACCGTGGGGCGCGCCGTCGAGGATCATCTCCGCCGCCGAGCGCACCGTATCGACCTCCTTCGGGCCGCCGATGACCCCGAGCGTCGACCCGTAGATGACAACGTTCGCGCCGGTGAGTTCCTCCATCAGTTCGCGCGTGCGGCCGTTCTCACCGATGAGCCGCCCCTTCTTGCGCCGGAGGTCGTTGTCGTTGCGCGCCGCGCGCTCGATGTCGAGCGTCTCGAAGAGGCGCATGTCGTCCTCGAGTAGCGAGAGCGCGGCGTCGGGCTTGAACCCGCGACCGATCGCCCGCACGATGTCCGGGGCCTTCATCCCGCGGATCGGGTCGCCCGTCTTCTCCACCGCGACCGCGCCGTCATCGGAGTTCACGTCGAGGCTGACCTCCGCCTCGCGCTCGATGCGGCGCAGGGTCTCACCCCCCTCCCCGATGAGGACGCCGATGCGGTCCTGCGGAATCTTCACGTGTTGAGTCATATACGACGGAGTACGGGACGGAGCGGTTTAAGACTTACACGCGGGCGACGGCGGCCGTGGCGCCGCGATGAATCCTATTCCGCGATATTAAATCCGTTCGGGTGTCGTCGCGAACCGGGAGCGGCGCTCGCCACCGGAAGCGCCGGCGTGCGATGCCGTGCGACACCGTGGACCCGCTCGACAGCGTCGCCGGCCCCGCTGGTCGCCACCGCGTGTCGGCCGCGGTTGCGGGGAGCGCGATGGACGACCGCCGCCGCGCGTCCCGTGAGGGTCCCGGGCATCAACCAGTGCGACGTCGGCCGAGACGCGACGAGTTTCGGGCGTGCGCTGTCGGACGGTCGAGCCGGGGCCCATCGAAGTTCTCTATCGCCATATACGGTTTATACCTGGTGTCGCGACGCCGTCAGCACTAGAAGCGAGAAGAGCGAAATCGTCGGAGAAGGTCGGTACGCGCCGTCAGTCGCCAGCGTCGCCGCTCGGGTCGGCGTCGACGGCGGTGACGTGCTCGAAGAGTTCGTCGGCGTCGGCCTCGATGCCCTGCCGGGAGAAGAACGACGCGACGTTCTCGCAATCGCGCCGGAGGAACTCCTCGGCGTTCCCGTGATGAACGGTGACGGCTTGCCCGACGTCGATGACGGTGAGGTCGCCGTCGTGGACGACGATGTTGTACTCGGAGAGGTCGCCGTGGACGAGGCCGGCGCTGTGGAGGCGTCGCATGTACTCGCGGACGACGTCGTAGGCGGTCTCGGGGTTCTCGAGGGTGACGTCGTGGAGCGTCGGCGCGGGGTCGGTGGCTTCGCCGATGAGCTCCATCACGAGGACGTTGCGCTGGACGGCGACGGGTTCGGGGACGCGGACGCCCGCCGCGTGCGCGCGAGCGAGGTTCGCGAACTCCTTGCGCGTCCACGCCATCACGACCGCCTTCTTGTCGCCGCGAATGCCCTCGAAGCGCGGGTCGCCCTCGAGGTACTCGCGCATGTGCTGGAAGTTCGAGGCGTTGATGCGGTAGACCTTCACCGCGACGTCGTCGCCCTCGGGCGCGCTCGCCTCGTAGACGTTCGCCTCCTTCCCCGTCGAGATGGGCCCGCCGAACGCCGCGAGATAGCCGTCCTGAACGAGCTTGTAGAGCGCGGCGAACGTCGCGTCGTCGAACGCGCCGTCCTGGACCTTGAACTGGTCGGCGTCCTTCAGGCGCTTCAGGAACGACTCGAACTCGCGGTCTTGTCGGCGCGTGATGCGGTCGACTTCGTCGTCGGAGACGTCGAGGTCCTCCCACTCGTCGCCCGCCGGTCCCTCCGTCTCCTCGATGAACTCGCCGGCCACGCTAGACGTGCCCCTCCTCGCGGAGCTGGTCGGCCTCGGACTTCTCGTAGCGCCACTCGACGTCCGCCTTCTCGTCCTGCCAGTCCCACGGCTCGACGAGGACGATGTCGCCCTCGCGGATCCAGACGCGTTTCTGCATCCGCCCGGGGATGCGTGCGGTGCGCTCCGTCCCGTCCTCGCAGCGCACCCTGATGCGGTTCGCACCGAGCATCTCCGTCACCTCGGCGAACACCTCCTCGTCCTCGGGCATCCGGAGGTCCCGTCGTTCCTCGCTCATACCGACGTGTAGCGCCGGCAGACGGTTAAATCCAACCCAACGCCGGCGGGATGCGGGAGGACGGGCGCGGACGCGACTACGCGCGGAGTTCGCGCAGGCGCTCTCGGCCTGGCGCGATGAGGTCGTCGAGGTAGTCGGCGAGCGCGGACTTCGCGTCCGCCGGGTGGAGGTCGCCCGAGTCGAGGTCGGCCTCGAGGGCCGCGTAGGAGTCGTAGGTGAGGTCGCCGCCGTACTCGTCGGGGCGCTCGACGACGACGGTGTCGACGCGCGGGAAGACGTGGTACTCGAAGATCTGGAGGACGGGGTTCTCGCGCTCGACGCCGTCGTCGTCCGGCTCGGGGTCGGCGCTCGGCGGGCAGAACGCGCCGTTGACCTTCTCCTCGATCTCCTCGGCGGAGTCCTCCATGCTGATGTTGGTGCCTTCGGAGGAACTCATCTTCCCGACGCCCGTTTCGAGGTCGGCGATGAGCGGCGTGTGCAGGCAGGTCGGCGCCTCGTAGTCCGCCTTCGGGAGGACGTCGCGGGCGAGCATGTGGACCTTGCGCTGCTCCATCCCCCCGATGGCGAGGTCGACGTCGAGGTACTCGATGTCGAGCGCCTGCATCAGCGGGTAGACGGCCTGCGAGACTTTCGCCGTCTCGCCGCTCTTGATCTCGCTCATCGCGCGCTCGGCGCGCGAAATCGAGGTCTCGCGTTCGAGGCCGTGGAGGTCGAGGACGTACGCCTCGTCGTTCTGGAACTCGGAGCCGTAGCGGAACTGGGTGGCGTCCGCGTCGAGGCCGTAGGCGAGGAACTGCTCCTGCATGCGCTCTGCGGTCTCCCGGATCTCCTCGAAGGAGCCCTTGTCGTTCAGGTAGGCGTGGACGTCCGCGAGGAGGATGGTGACGTCGAAGCCCGCGTCTTGGAGGTCGATGAGTTTGTTCGCCGTGAGGAGGTGGCCGATGTGGAGCACACCGGAGGGCTCGTAGCCGACGTACGCCCGCTTCCCGTCGGGCTCTTCGGCCAGCGCCTCCACCTCCTCCTCGGTCACGACTTCCGCCGCGTTCCGAGTGATACGCTCGTAGGCGTCCATACGGTGGGGAAACGGGAGGAGGGGGTTAGCGGTTGCGGTGTCGAACGCGGTGGGTCGGTAGTCGAGCGCGCTCGGACGGGCCGGCGCGTGGATCGTCGAACGTGCGCTCGTGGCCAGTCGAACCGGACCCGCATCGCTCGCGGCTAGCGCCGCTCGCGCGAGCCGCCACGCGGCGAGGGCGAGTCAGTCGGACCAACGGTCCGACGCTACTCGCGTCTCCGCGATTCCGCCGGAATCGCGTTCACTCCCGGTCCGCGCGGTGTTCGCTGATGATGGAGTCGACCATGCTCTCGGTTTCCTCCTGTTCGCGTTCGGCGGCGCGCTCGTCGTAGTCGTCCTCGACGGCGGCGACGTCGGCGTCGCGCGCGATGGCGAGCTCGTCGATCTCGCGTATCTCGACGCCCTCGGCGGACCCGAAGGGGACGTCGGCGTCGTAGAGCACGTCCTCGGCGACGTCGCTCGTCTCACCCTCGAGGAGGACGACGCGGGGGTCGCGCTCGGCGAGCGCTTCGGCGGTCCGCCGGCCCGCCCCGGAGGCGTCACGGAAGTAGACGACGTCGCCGCGCGCGAGGCCGTACTCCTCGTCGGCGGTCTCGATGGCGTCGAGGGTGAACTGCGCGACGGGCTTGACGGCGGTGAGCGAGCCGGCACCGTTGACGTCCGCGAAGTTCGAGTGGTCGAGCTTCCAGAGCTCCTTGAGGCGCTCGAGCTTCTTCGCGAGGGCGTCGGCGCGCTCGCGTTCCTCCTCGAGTTCGTCCTCGAGGCGGTCGTTCTCCCACTCGAGGCGCGTGACCTCGCGGCGCTCGCGGGCTTCCTTGCGCTCCTCGCGGCGGGCGTCCTCGAGTTCGGCCTCGAGGTCGGCGATGCGCGCGTCCTTCTCGTCGAGTTCGTCCTCGAGGTCGGTGGCGTGGTCGTCGAGGCGAGCGACGCGCTCCCGCAACCGCTTGATGGTGCGTTCCTCCTCGCTGAGTTCGCGCGCCTCGTGCTCGGCGTTGTCGTCCTCCTCCCCACCCTCGTCGGGCGTGAGGTCGTCGACGACGGCCTCGACGGGTTCGTCGTCCGAGAGCACGCGCTTGACGACCTCGCCGCGTTCGACTCGCGGCGGGACTTTGCGGGTGATGCGCCGTATCTGGTCGGCGTGCGCGTCGTGCGCGTAGAGCGCGGCGGCCATCGCGTCGCGCTCGTGGTCGTTGTCGTAGCCCTCCTCGCGGGTGCGGTGTTGCTTCTCGTCGACCGGGAGGTCGTTCTCAGGCTGCCAGCCGGCGGCGTCGAAACTGCGGCGGATCTGGTCGACGGTCGCGGGCATCGGCGTGACGTCGGCGGCGACGAGGACGGGGCGGCCGCGCTCGACGATCCACTCGATGACGTCCGCCGTGTTGGCCGTTCGCGTGGAGAGGACGTCGAGGAGATGCCCATCTAAATCGACGAGCGCGACGGCGGTCGTCGTCCCGGGGTCGACACCGACGAGGACGCGGTCGCGGCGCTTCGCGAGCGGTTCGAACGCGATGCCGTCGCGCCGGACGCGCTCGACGGTGACGCGGACGTCCCCGGCGCGCTTGTTCGAGACGGGGATGTCCTGCGGCCGGGCTTCGACGGTGAAGACGGCGTTCGAGAACCCGCCGTATTTCTCGGTGACGTCGCGCTCGTAGTCGAGGCCGGCGTCGTCGAGTTTCGATTCGACGTCGCGCGTCTCGCGCTTGACGTTCCCGTGGATGCGCCGCGTGTATCGGTCCTGGCTCCAGCCGCCCTTCCCGGTGGAGCGCCCGCGCGAGACCTTCACGGTGGTCTTGTCCGTAAATGCAGAAACCTCGTAGCCGACGTTGCGCGCGGCGAGGCGCGCGGCGGCTTCCGCCTCCTCGATGGCGGGCTTCCCGTAGGGGACGCCGTGGCGTTTCGCGACGCGGGAGAGCGGTTCGGGGCGCTCGTCGCCGGTGACCTGGACGAGTCGCGTCGCGTCCGGGAGGCTGCCGAGGAAGCGGACGAGGGCGTCCTTGTCGGCGGCGAGTTCGTACATGTTGTCCGTCGCGACGATGTCCGGCTCCTCCGACTCGATGAGGCGGCGGAGCTTCCGGTGGGTCACGACGTCGCGCTCGATCGACTCGCCGTCGAAGGTGACGAGGGCGTAGGAGGGCCGATCACCGCGG
Organism: Halarchaeum grantii; assembly: GCF_014647455.2. Taxonomy (NCBI): domain Archaea; kingdom Methanobacteriati; phylum Methanobacteriota; class Halobacteria; order Halobacteriales; family Halobacteriaceae; genus Halarchaeum; species Halarchaeum grantii. Next base: position 1,053,490 of record NZ_BMPF01000001.1, read on the forward strand.
ACGTCGCCGCTCTGGACGTCCACACCGTAGACGAGCGTGTCGAGTGCGCGCGTGCGGGTGCTCACGACGCCACCGGCTAGGTGACGAGGGAGTATAAGTTCGGCTCCGGCTCAGGCGAGCGCCGCCACGACGTCGGCGACGGCGCCGTCCTCGGCGTCCTCGCAGACCTCGCGGAGCGCGGCGGCGCGTTCGGCGTCGGTGAGCGCGGCGACCTTCGCGGTGAGCGCCGCCCAGTCCATCGGCTGGGTGGGGTGGCCGGGGTAGGCGCCGACGGTCGAGTGCTGAACGCCGCCGTCGGCGGACTCGACGGCGATGACGGCGGGCATGAGGCCGGCGTCGAACTGCGCGGTGAGACCGGGGTCCTCGGCGACGGTGACGGCGTCGGCGAGTTCGCGGAGGTCGGGGTCGGCGACGGACTCACCGGTGAGGTGGGCGGGGCCGAACGCCCGGTCGGTGAGCGCGCACGCGACGGCGTACGGGAGCGAGCGCGCGGCGTCCGTGGGCGTCTCGGGGACCGCCGAGGTGGGCGCGTCGAGCGCGGGCGCGTCGAACGTCTGAACGGTGACGCGCTCGACGTCGGCGGGGTCGAGGGCGACGCGCCCGGCGAGGTCGGCGGCGGCCGAAATCGCCGGCTGGGCGGCGAGCGGGCCGGCGTATCGCGGCGTCAGCGCGTCGTGGACGCGCTCGCACGCGGGGTCGAGCGCGAAACCGTCGTCGTGGTCGTGGTCGTGCTCGCCGTCGCCCTCGAACTCACAGGCGACTTCGGACTCCTCGTCCGCGAACTCGCAGGCGGCCCCGTCCTCGCTCTCGACGGGGGCGTCGTCGGGATCGACCGCGAGCGCGGAGAGCACGGGGTGCGCCTCGAAGACGCCGCTCGGCCCCGACGTGCCGTTCGCGGCGCGGAGCGCGGCGGTGACGCCGGCGCTCGCGGCGTTCGCGGACGCGACCGGTCGGTGAGTGGCGTCGGCGTCGAGCGACGCGTGGTCGGCGGCGAGCGCGATGGCGTTCGTCGCTTCCTCACTATCGAGGCCGAGTGCGACGGCGGCGCCGGCGGCGGCGGAGAGGGCGCCGTGGGTCGCGGGGCCGAAGCCGTGCTCGCGAGCGGGCGCGTGCCACGCGAGTTCGCCGTGGACCTCGTAGGCGGCGGCGACGGCGGTGACGAGCGTCGCGCCGTCCGCGTCGGCGTACTCGGCGGCGGCGACGCAGGCGGGAATCGCGTCGCTCGGGTGGCTCGGCCCGTCCGGCGCGAGGAAGACGTCGGCGGCCCCGCTCGCGCGGAGGCGCGCGGCGTTGTCGGCGGCGGCGCTCGCGGGGCCGGCGCGCGCGCCGTCGCTCGCCCAGCGCGTACAGGCGTCGCCGCCGGCGGCGTCCGTCGCGGCCGAAATACCGGGGAGAACGTCGGCGGCGAACACAGCGCCGGCGGCGTCGAGGAGGCGGCGTTTCGTCGCGTCCACGACGGCCGGCGGGAGGTCCGCGGGGGAGCGGTCGGCGACGAACGCACCGAGGTCGGCGGCGGTGGTCATACGCCCGGGTTGGGGACACCGGGGGAAGAACGGCACGGAACCCGCTCGGCGCGCCGCAGGGCGCGAGGCGGCCTCACTCGGGGTACGGCACGTCGATGTCGAGGCCGTCGTGCGCGACGGTGACGTGGCCGGTGTACTCGGCCTGTGCGTCCGCCTTCAGCGGGCCGAGTTGGCCGCCGTAGCGCGAGGAGACGTGCGTGAGCGCGAGTCGCGTCGCGCCGGCTTCGCGGGCGATGCGGCCGGCCTCGCCGGCGGTGGAGTGGGCGGTCTGTGTCGCGCGCTCGGCGTCGTCGTCGGTGAAGGTCGCGTCGTGGATCAGGAGGTCGGCGTCCTCGGCGACGGCGACGGTGGCGTCGGTGGGGCGCGTGTCGCCCGTGTAGACGAGTTTGCGCCCCGGTCGGGGGTCGCCGACGACCTGCTCGGGCTCGACGACGGTGCCGTCCTCGAGTTCGACCGGGTTGCCGGCGTGGAGGGCGGAGAACTTCGGGCCGACGGGGACGCCGAGTTCCTCGGCGTGCTCGCGGTCGAAGCGACCCGTCCGGTCGTCCTCGACGAGCGCGTAGCCGACGGCGTTCGTGCGGTGCTCGGTGTGGAAGGCCTCGATGCCGTACGCCTCGCGGTCGAGGACGGTCTCGCCGGGCGAGACTTCGTGGACGTCGAGTCGGAACGAGGGGGCGGCACCGACGGCGGTGATGAGGTCGCGGACCGCGTCGCCCGTCCCCTGCGGTGTGTAGACGTCGAGGGGGGCCTCGCGGTCGTGGAACCCCCACGTCTGGACGAGGCCGGGGAGGCCGAGGACGTGGTCGCCGTGGACGTGCGTGAGGAAGACGGCCTCGACGTCGAAGCCGGTGCCGTAGCGCATCATCTGGCGCTGCGTGCCCTCGCCGGCGTCGAAGAGGAAGGCGTCGCCCTCCCGGCGGACGTAGATCGAACTCGGGTTGCGCTCGACCGTGGGGACGGCGCCGCTGGTCCCGAGGAAGGTGACGGAGAGCGTCATACCGAGGAGTGGGTCGGGCGGCGTAAACCGCCTTCGGAACGGTTTGAACGGTTTTCCACGGACTGAACGGCCGACGGTCTTTACCGGGACCCGGACCACGATCCGAGCACCGATGCAACGACAGAGCCTACTCGCGATAGCGCTCGTCGCGCTCGTCGCCCTCGCCGGCTGTTCGACCGGCCCGGGCGGTGGCGGCGGCGCGAACGGCGAGACCGGCACGATGACCGTCTACCTCAGCGACCAACCGGGAGCGATCGAGCAGTTCGACCACCTCAACGTCACCGTCACCTCGGTGGGCGTCCACGCGGTGAACGACTCGGACGGCGGTAACGAGAGCGGCGAGTGGATACGGCAGAACGTCTCGGGCACCTACGACCTCACCGAGCTCCGGGGCGAGAACGCCACCGTCCTCGGCGCGCTCGACCTCCCGAACGGGACGTACAACAACGTCTTCGTCTCCGTCTCGAACGTGAACGGCACGCTCGACGACGGCTCGCACCCCGCCGTGAAGCTCCCGTCGAACAGGCTGCACGTGCAGAAGAACTTCACCGTCGGCGCGGGCGAGGAGTCCCACTTCGTCTTCGACGTGATGGTTCACGAGACCGGGGACGGGAAGTACGTCCTTCGGCCGAACGTCGGTGAGTCGGGCGTCGACAAGCCGGTTCGGGAGACGGACGCCCGCGCGACTCGCGGGTCGCAGGGCGAGCAGAGCGACTCGGAGGCACCCGAGAACCGGAGCGAGCAGGGATCGGTCGTGACGTACGTGAGCGACCGGCCCGCCGCGATCGACGACTTCCGCCACCTGAACGCGACCGTGACGGAGGTCGGCCTCCACCGCGCGGGCGGCGCGAACGGCTCGACGAACACGAGCGCGTGGCAGACCGTCGCGGTGAACGAGACGGTCGACCTCACCGAGCTGCGCGGGGCGAACGCGACGCCGGTGGTCGAGCAGACCGTGCCGAACGGGACGTACGACAACGTCTTCGTCTACGTCTCGAACGTGAACGGCACGCTCGACGATGGCTCCCATCCCGCCGTGAAGCTCCCGTCCGGGAAGCTCCACCTCTCCACGACGTTCACGGTCGGGAGCGGTGAGACGGTCGACTTCGTCTTCGACCTCGCCGTCCACGAGACCGGGAACGGCCGCTACATCGTGAAGCCGAACGCCGGCGAGTCCGGGCCCGACCAGCCCATCGAGCGCGTGGGCGGGCACGACGAGGCGGACGCGGAGGAAACGACGACCACGACGTCGGAGAGCACCACGACGACTACGACGGCAGAGAACACCACGACGACCACGACCAGCACGACGGCCGGAAACGCGTCGGCCTGAGACGCGCGACGGCCGCCCCGCGCGCCGCGTAATCCGACCCTTTCTTTGCCGGGCGCGCGCTAGAGGCGGCGTAATGGACGCGCCGCTCTGGACCGACACGCACGCGCCCGCCATCGCGGACCTCCCGCAATCCGACGTGCGGGACCGCCTGCGGAACGCGCTGGACGAACCGCAGAACCTCGTCGTCCACGGGCCGGCCGGCGCGGGGAAGACGGCGGCGATCCGTGCGCTCGCCGAGGAGGCGCACGCGGACCCGGAGAACGACCTCGTGGAGCTGAACGTCGCGGACTTCTTCGGGATGACGAAGAAGGAGGTGAGCGAGGACCCGCGCTTCGCCCGGTTCATCTCCGCGAAGCGCCGGCGCAACTCCTCGAAGGCCGACCTCATCAATCACGTGCTGAAGGAGTCCGCGAGCTACGCGCCCGTCTCGGGCGAGTACAACACCATCCTGCTCGACAACGCGGAAGCGATCCGCGAGGACTTCCAGCAGGCGCTCCGTCGGGTGATGGAGCAGTACCACGAGGCGACGCAGTTCGTCATCGCGACGCGCCAACCGACGAAGCTCATCCCGCCGATCCGCTCGCGCTGCTTCCCCGTCTCGGTGCGCGCGCCGACGAGCGAGGAGACGGTCGCGGTGCTCGAAGGGATCCTCGACGCGGAGGGCCTCACCTACGACGCGGACGGCCTCGAGTTCCTCGCCGGCTACGCGGACGGGAACCTCCGAAAGGCGGTGCTCGCGGCGCAGACGACGCACGAGGAGGCCGGCGCGGTGACGATGGACGCCGCCTACGAGGCCCTACAGGACGTCGGCCTCGACGACGAGCTCCGGGGGATGCTGGACGACGCCGCCGCCGGCGACTTCTCGGACGCGCGCTCGACGCTCGACGACCTCCTCGTCGACGAGGGCTACGACGGCGCCGAGCTCCTGCGCGAGCTCCTGCGGGTGGGACGCTCGAAGTACAGCGGCGACGAGCTCGCGGAGCTCCACGCGCTCGCGGGCGACGTCGAGTTCGAGTTGAGCGCGGGGACGAACGACCGCGTCCACCTCTCGCGGCTGCTCGCGGAGCTGGGGCGGGACGCGTGACGGCGGTCGTCCGCGTGGCGAGCATCGCGCGTCGCGCGCCGACGAGCACGGCGGGAGGCGGCGCGTGAGCGACGTTCGGGCGGCCGCTCGCGGCCTCCTCACTCGCGACGGGCGCTACCTCCTCCTCGAAGCCGACTTCGACGCCGGCACCAGATACGTCCTCCCGGGCGGCGGCGTGGACTTCGGCGAGACGCACGCGGAGACCGTCGAGCGCGAGGTCCGCGAGGAGACCGGCCTCGACGTGGACGCGGGCGCGGTCGTGGACGCCTACACGTTCACCGTCGAGTACGGCGGCGGCGCGCACCACGTCTCCTCGGTCGTGCTCGCCTGCGAGGCGGGCGCCGAGGCGGTGGACGTGACGGGGAACGTGGACGACGAACCGCTCGTCGGGCACGTCTGGGCGACGCCCGCCGACGCCCGCGAGTTGCCGCTCGCGGATGGCCTCCCGGAGTCGCTCTTCGCGGACGCCGACATCGCGCGCGAACGGTAGCTTTTCCTCGCGGAGGGCGCTCTCCCCGAGTATGGTTCTCGGCGAGCGCTTCGGTCGGCCCGGACGACTGCTCGGTGGCGCGCTCCTCGGCTGTATCGCCGCGCTCCCGCTCGCGGTCCTCATCGCGGGGGTCGCGTGGGCGCCGTGGTGGCTCGCGGTCGGCGCGCTCCTCGGCCCGGGAGCGCTCGCGGCGGCGGCGGTCGAGGCGGACGCGCTCCCGGTCCCCTACCCCGTATTCTTCCGGTGGACGCTCGCAACGGGCGTCCTGACGACGGCGGGGTGGCGCGGCGGCGAGTTGGCGACGCCGCCGGCGGAGACGGGCGCGGCGCTCGGCTACTACGTCGCGGGGATGCTCCTCGCGGTCGCCGTCGCGTACTACGACCGGCTCTGGGACGCGCTCACCATCGACTAGTCGCGGAGCGCGGCGTAGAGGGCGGGAAGGCCGAGCGGGAGCGCGAGGACGCCGAACGCGCCGGTGGCGAGGCGCGCGTGCGAGGCGTCACGGCGTCGGAGGAGGAACGCGGCGGCGCCGAGACCGGTGACGAGGTACGCGAGGTCGCTCCACGCGGAGACGTACGTCGAGCAGTAACCCCAGCAGAGGAACGTGTACGCGGGCGCGTTCCACGTCGGCGGGTGGAGTTTCGGCCAGAGGAACCGACAGTACGTGGTGAGCGCGAGCATCAGCGCGGCCGGCAGGCCGACGAGCCACGTCCGGGAGCCGACGGCCGTCCGGGGTGCGAGCCGCCGATACGCGGCGAGGAGGGCGAACGGCAGGCCGAACACCCACAGCCAGACGGCGAGCGTGTACGTCACGGGCCAGTGCTCGATGCGGGGTTGCGTGAGCGGGAGGCGGAGCGGCGCCGGGAGCGTCGCCCACGGGAAGGACGGGTCGGGAACGGGGTTGGTGAGGAAGGCGAACAGGCCGAGGAGGGTGCCGGCGACGAGCGCGAGGACGCCGGCGTTCGCGGCGCGGGCCAGTCGGGCCGGGAGCGGATCGACGGGCATGGGGGGCCGTACGGACGCCTCGTTCAATGCGGTTGCCGTTCGGGAATCCGCGTGAGGCGGGGCTCGGGGGCCGCAGCCGAACGTCCCGACCGCCGCGGGCGACGGGACTCGACCCTACTCGAGCACGAGGACGTGCCGGTCGAGCGAGCGGTGGACGCGCCGAACGAAGCGCTCGTCGACCCGCCAGCCGGCATCACGCGCGGCGTCGCGCCAGTCGCGGTCGGCGACGAGGACGCAGCGACCCGTCGCGACGCGGCGGGCCTCGGCGAGCGCGCCCGCGACGAGGTCCGCGAGGCCGTGCGTCTCGATCTTCGACTGCCGACCGTAGGGCGCGTCGAAGACGACGCAGTCCACGGCGTCGGCAGACAGCCCGAGGCGGGTGGCGTCGCCGCGCACGACGTCGTAGTCGTCGAGGAACGCGTCGAGGTTCTCGGACGCGCCACGTACCATCTTCTCCTGGGCGTCGTTGCCGAGCGCGTGCGCGCCGACGAGGCCGGCCTCGATGAGGACGCCGCCGGTGCCACACATCGGGTCGAGGAGCGTGTCCCCGGCACGCGCCCCGGCGAGGTTGCAGAGGGCGCGCGCGAGCAGGGGGTCCATGCTCCCCGGTTGGAAGAACGGCCGGTCCGTGGGCTTGCGCTCGCCGTAGTCGCGGACGGAGGCGGCGGCGTGCCAGCCGAGGAAACACTCCTGGCCGCCGAAGAGCGCGCGCAGTTCGTGGTCGGGGTCGTCCAAGTCCACGGTGAAGCCGCGTTCGACGAGGACGGTCCCGAGCTCGCGCTCGGCGCGCTGGGTGTCGACGCCGGTCGTGTTGCGGACGTCGCGGGCGCGGACGGCGACGCTCCCCGAGCGCTCGAGAGCGCAGTCGGCGAGGGCGTCGGCGGCCGCCGCGACGCTCGCGTCGGCGCGCGCGAGGAGGACGTCGGCGTGGCGGGTGTACGCGAGGACGGACACGCGCTCGAGCGCGACGTCGGCGGCGAGCGCGACACCGGGCGCGACGCGTTCGACGCCGTCGGCGGCCGCGGCGCGCGCTTCCGCGGCGGCGAAGGCGTCGTCCTCGCCGGCGAGTTCGAGGCAGTACACGCCCGCAGTCGGCCCGCCAGTACCCTCTGTCTGTCGGTCACCGGGCGAACCATAAGGGCAGGCAGTGTCGGGACCGCCAACATTTATAAAGGTTAAATACGACCTTAAAGTCGAAGGATGACCGACCCAAAGGAAACCATCAACATTGAAAACGTGGTCGCGTCGACGGGCATCGGGCAGGAGCTCGACCTGCAGTCCGTCGCGATGGACCTCGAAGGGGCGGACTACGATCCCGAGCAGTTCCCCGGCCTCGTCTATCGCACGCAGGAGCCCAAGTCGGCGGCGCTCATCTTCCGCTCCGGGAAGATCGTCTGCACCGGCGCGAAGAGCACCGAGGACGTCCACGAGAGCCTCCGCATCGTCTTCGACAAGCTCCGCGAGCTCGACATCCAGGTCGAGGACGAACCCGAGATCGTCGTCCAGAACATCGTCACGAGCGCCGACCTGGGCCACCAGCTCAACCTGAACGCCATCGCCATCGGCCTCGGCCTCGAGAACATCGAGTACGAACCCGAGCAGTTCCCCGGTCTCGTCTACCGGCTCGACGGCCCCGAGGTCGTCGCGCTCCTCTTCGGCTCCGGCAAGCTCGTCATCACCGGCGGGAAGGAGCCCGAGGACGCCGAGAAGGCCGTCGACAAGATCGTCTCCCGGCTCGAAGAGCTCGGCCTGCTCGAGTAAAACGACCTTTTGTCGCGCGAACGGCTCCGCCGTTCGCTGACAAAAGCTCGACCAAAAGCACGGCGCGCCTCCCTCCGGTCGGCGCTTGGCCTCGCCTTCGGCGAGGGAACCGCGCACCCACCGGGTCCTAGCGGACCGCTCGGTGCGCGGACGCTAGCCCACACAGTTTTCGTCGTCGGGTCTCGCCGTGGAAGGGTCGTTAAATAGATCGGCAGACTGTACGGTGAACAGAATCACTCCAAAATAACACCACATATATACCTAATCAAATTTTTTAACTGGACCCTCAGGTCAGTCTCTGGAAGTCGTAGTGGTATGTGAATAAATACATTCGATAGATTATATTCTGAGATAAAGTTATTCTGCCTCTGTATATTCTATAATTTCGACACTGCCATCACTCGCCCTTATTGTTGCTCCCTCAAGTGAGTAATTAACTGATATCATTTGGGAGGTTCTCCCATATGATGAATTGACTGTTATCAGGCAAGACATATCTGTTGGGTTTTGGGGGATAGCATTAGATAGATAAACCGTATTCTCAGAATCGACAGATATAGTGCGTTTAATTATACGTTCGCCTTGGTCATCTATCTGAATATCAAACTCCAGTTTCTCCGTAGTCCAATTAGCTACTCCAAGGTCATATGGAGATGCCCGTTCGTTCGAAAGAGTTACAGCTGTTGTAGAACTACTTGTGACAGCATTATTATCATTTACCATTGAACATCCAGTAAGCCCGACGATGGCCCCTGTTCCTACAAATCTAATTACGGCTCTACGGTTCATAGTGAGTCTATTTGTTCTATATCAGAGATAATCAGTCTGGGGTTGAAAAGAAGGCCATAGTTTTGTGGAGTGGTGGCAAACTGGGGCACTTTTCCTCCTCGCGTCTGCTCTCGTTGGCGCTGTAGTCGAGGGAATAGGTTGGTCGGAGTCTGGCATTGAACGATTCACGTCGGCTAGCGTCCGGCGACCGAGTGGCTCGAAGAGCCCGGAAGGTCGCCGGTTCACTCGCGACTCCGTCGCGAGGCCGACGAGCGACTGTAAGGAGCGAGGAGTACTTTTGATCGAGCTTTTGTCAGCGCCAGCGTAGCTGGCGCGCGACAAAAGGTCGTTTTATTCGACGAGGCGCTCGATTTCGGTGACGAGGATGTCGCTCGCGCCGACGGCCTTCAGTTCGGAGACGGTCGCGAAGACGTCGCGTTCGTCGACGACGGCGTGGACGGCGACGGCGTCCTCGCCCTCGACGTCCATGACGGTGGGGCCGCCCATCCCCGGGAGGACGTCCTCGACGGCGTCGAGTTCGCTCTCGGGGACGTTCAGCATCACGTAGCGCTTGTCGTTCGCGGCGAGCACGGAGCCCAGAGCGGTTTCGACCTGCCCGACCTTCGGGTCGTCGGCGACGTCGTTGCGCGCGAAGAGGCGGACGGAGGAGTCGAGGACGTCGTCGACGACGGCGAGGCGGTTCACGCGGAGGGTGGTGCCGGTGGAGGTGATGTCGACGATGGCGTCCGCCATCTCGACGTGCGGCGTGAGTTCGGTGGCGCCGGTCACCTCGACGACTTCGACGTCGATGCCCTTCGCCGCGAAGTAGTCGGCGGTGACGTTCGGGAACTCGGTGGCGACGGTCGCGCCCGCCAAGTCCCCGGGGTCGGTGATGTCGCCGTCCTCGGGCGCGGCGAGGACGAGGCGGCAGGAGCCGAAGCCGAGGTCGAGGAGGTCGTCGACGTTCTCGACGCGGGACTCGCGGTGCTGGTCGTAGCCCGTGATCCCCATGTCGGCGGCGCCGTCCGCGACGTACTCGGGGATGTCGGCGGCGCGCGCGAAGAGGACGGTAACGTCCGGGTCGACGGTGTTCGCGTAGAGCTGACGGTCCGCGCCGGACTCGACGGCGAGGCCCGCCCGGTCGAGGAGTTCGAGGGTCGGCTCGTGCAGGCGGCCCTTGTTCGGGACGGCGATCTTCATACGCGGGCTTGGCGACGTCGGGCCTAAGGCGTGCCGGTGATCGCGGCTCGAAGAGCCGCGGAAGAGGCGAGCGGGGGGCCCGCGACCCGCGAGTGACGTCGGGCCGCGGGGCCGACGGGAGGAGGCGAGCGTGACCGCCCGACCCGAGGGTTGATGTGGCGCGACGCGAACCGTCGGACGTGTCCCTCCTCGCCAGCGCCGCCGCCCTCCTCGTCGTCTCGCTCCTCGGATATGCGCTCGCGCGCCTCTACGGTGCGGCCGTCCACGGCACCGAGAGCGCGCTAACGCGACTGCGACGCGCGCTCTACGCGGGCTTCGTCGTCGTCACGCTCGTCGCGTTCGTCGCGACCGTCGGCGCGGGCGGGTTCGAGGCGTTCGGCGACGGCCCGCTCGGCGACCTGCTGACGTTGCTCGCGATGGCGGCCGCGCTCGTCGTCGCGGACCTCGCGTACTACCTCGGGCTCTGGCCGGCGATCCGGGCGACGCGCGACCTCGACGCGAGCACGGCGTGGGCGGCCGCGAGCGTCGGCCGGTGGCTCGCCGCGCTCTTCGGCGCGTTCGCGCTCGCGCTCTACGCCCTCGGGCACGTCCCCACCGGGAGCGCGTGGGGCGTGCTGGGGCTCGGCGCGGGCATCGTCCTCCTCGTGTACGTCGGGAGCGGAACGCTCGTCCGGGTCTCGCAGTCGACGCGCGCCCTGACCGACGCGGAGCGCGAGCGGGTTCGCGTGGCCTGCGAGCGCGTCGGTCTCGACCCGCGCTCCGTGCACGCCATCGAGTCCGAGACGGTGCGCTGGGCGGGCGTGCTCGTCCGCGGGCCGCCCCGGTTCCGCACGCTCCTCGTCGGGAGCCACCTACTCGTGGCCTACGACGCGGACGCGCTGGTCGCGCAGGTCGCGCGCGCCGCCGGGCGGGCGCGACGGGGGTACGTCGAGGCGAAGTTCGGCGCGGCGGCCGGGTTCGTCGTCGCAGTCGCCGGCCTCGTCGTTCCGGTCGGCGACGCCGTCGCGGGCGCGCTCGTCGCCGGCGGTGCGCTCACGGCCGCCTCCCTGCTCTGGCATGGGCGGCGCGTCGTCTACGCCGCCGACCGGGACGCCGCCGAAGCGACGGACCCGGGGACAGTCATCGAAACGTATCGCGCGGTCGCGGAGGACGCCGGGCGCTCGCTCGACGGCGGCGGCGGCCGGATACGGCGCGCGCTGCGGATGCGGCCGAGTCTGCGCTCGCGCATCGCCCGCCTCGAAGAGCGGGCGGACTAAGGCGTCGCGGCGCGCATGCGGGGATATGACCACGCTCCGAATCGCGGACGGGCGCGTCCTCCACCCGGATTTCTCGGTGACCGAGAGCGACGTGCTCGTGGACCGGGAGAGCGGCGAGATCGTCGCCGTGGGCGACGTGGCGGCGGGGGACGAGACGCTGGACGCGTCGGGCTGTCTCGTGATGCCCGGCCTCGTGAACGCGCACTGCCACGCGGCGATGACGCTCCTCAGGGGGTACGCGGACGACAAGCCCCTGGAGTGCTGGCTCCGCGAGGACGTCTGGCCGGTCGAGGCCGAGCTCACCGCCGAGGACGTGCGCGTCGGCACGGAGCTCGCGCTCGTCGAGCTCATCCGCTCGGGGACGACGGCGTTCGCGGACATGTACTTCGAGATGGCGGAGGTCGCGGAGGCGGTCGCGGACGCGGGCGTTCGCGCGCGTCTCGGCCACGGCGTCGTCGGGGTCGGGAAGGACGCGGACGCGGCGCGCGCCGACCACGAGGAGAGCCTCGCGTTCGCGCGCGAGTACGACGGCGCCGCCGACGGCCGGATTCGAACGGTCTACGCGCCCCACAGCCTCACGACGGTGAGCGAGGAGTTACTGCGCGAGTACGTCCCGGACGCCCGCGCGGCCGGCGTCCCCGTCCACTATCACGCGAACGAGACCGCCGACGAGGTCGACCCGGTCGTCGAGGAGCACGGCGAGCGCCCGCTCGCGTACGCGGACGACCTCGGATTGCTCGGGGAGTCGGATTTCCTCGCGCACGGCGTGCACAGCGACGCGAGCGAGATCGCGCTGCTCGCCGAGCGCGGGACGGCCGTGGTGCACTGCCCGGCGTCGAACATGAAGCTCGCGTCGGGCGCGGCGCCGGTCCCCGCGTACCGCGAGGCGGGCGTGACGGTCGCGCTCGGGACGGACGGCGCGGCGTCGAACAACGACCTCGACCTCTTCGACGAGATGCGCGACGCGGCGATGCTCGGGAAGCACGCGGCCGCGGACGCGAGCGCGGTGCCCGCGCAGGCGGCGGTGGAGATGGCGACGGCGGGCGGCGCGGACGCGCTCGGAATCGACGCGGGGCGCGTCGAAGCGGGTCGGAACGCGGACCTCGCGGTCGTGGACTTCGAGGCCGCGCACCTGACGCCGACGCACGACGCGGTCTCGCATCTCGCCTACGCGGCGCGCGGGAGCGACGTCCGGCACACGGTCTGCGACGGCGACGTGCTGTTGCGCGACGGCGAGGTGACGGTGTTCGACGAGGCGGCGGTCCGCGAGCGCGCCGCCGACCACGCGGCCGCACTCGTCGCTCGCGCCGAGTCCGAGTGACCGTTTAAACCGTTCAGAACGCTCTGAACGGCCGGAACGCGGCTGAACGAGCGCCCGGGTTTTTCTCCATAGCGGCAGTAGGGTGGGGTACGATGAGACGCACTCGAACGGTCATGGTGACGGCGATGCTCGTCCTCGCGCTCGCCGCTCCCTTCGCGGGGGGCGCGCTCGCAGCGTCCGGCGACGAGCTCGCCGTGGACGTGGCACAGGCCGACGACGGGAACGCGACGGTGACGGTCACCGAGAACGCGAGCGCGGTGGCGAACGCCTCGGTGAGCGTCACGGCGGTGAACAACTCAACGTACGCCGGTGCGGGCGACTACGCGACGGACGCCAACGGCACCGTCGCCCTCCCCGCTCCCGAGCAGAACGTCACGGTCGACGTGACGGCGACGAGCGCGAACAGTACTGCGTCGACGACGGCGACGCTCGTCGCGCCGGCGGTGGAGACGAACGCGACGCTCGACGTCGGCGTGACGCAGGCGAGTGACGGGAGCGCGACGGTCTCCGTGACGGAGAACGCCAGCGCGGTGGCGAACGCCTCCGTGGCGGTCGCCACGCAGGACAACGTGACGTACGCGGGCACGGGCGACTACGCGACGGACGCCGACGGCACCGTCGCCCTCCCCGCACCCGAGCAGAACGTCACGGTCGACGTGACGGCGACGTTCGAGAACCGGAGCGCGTCGACGACGGCGACGCTGACCGTGGCGACGAACGCCACGAACGCCACGAACGAGTCGGCGGTCTTCGGTCAGCGCGTCTCGACGTTCGTCCACTCGCTCCTCGCGTCGGGCAACATGAGCGGGCAGGCGGTCTCCGAGTGGGTGACCGCGAACAACCCCGGGAACGCCCACGCGAACGGCCACGCTGACGACGGAAACGAGACGGCCGACGGGAACGCGAGCGGTCCCGGGAACGCCGGCGCGGCGGACGGTGAGCGCGGGCCGCCCGAGCACGCCGGTGCGAACGGCCACGCGAACGACACCGACGAGAACGAAACCGCCGACGGAAGCGAGCGCGGCCCGCCCGAGCACGCCGGTTCGAACGGTCACGCTGACGACGGCGACGACGCCGACGAAAGCGACGGCGACGCGGACGCCGAGAGCGGTGGCGAGCGCGGACCGCCCGAGCACGCCGGGAACGGGAACGGCGGCGGCCCCGATAACTAATCGGCCGCGAGCGCCGTTGTACGGTGAGTGACCAGTAGCTTAACCGCCATCGTTCTTTTCCGACGAGCGCTCCGAGCTAGAGGCCCGTGGCGCCTGCACGACGCCACGGGGACCGAACGACGGCCATCGGAGCCACCGCGTCGGCACGCACGCCACCCTCGCGTGCCGGCGCACACCCACGGGACGGGCATCCGAAGTGTTTTGCACGCGCCCCGCACACGCTGACGTATGGATACGGCCGCACCTATCAGCGACCGCCTCGACGACGTTGAGGCGCACGTCGAGGAGGGGCGACGGAAGATGGACTGGGCGCTCGAGCACATGCCCATCCTCAGCGCGCTCCGCGAGCAGTTCGAGGCCGGCGAGCCGCTCGCCGACCACCGCGTCGGGATGGCGCTCCACGTGGAGGCGAAGACCGCCGTCCTCGTCGAGACGCTCGCCGAGGCCGGCGCCGACGTCGCCATCACGGGCTGCAACCCGCTGAGCACGCACGACGACGTGAGCGCGGCGCTCGACGCCCACCCGAACATCACGTCCTACGCGAAGCGCGGCGTGGACGACGAGGCGTACTACGAGGCGATGGACGCCGTCATCGCCACCGAACCGACGATCACGGTGGACGACGGGGGCGACCTCGTCTTCCGCATCCACGAGGAGTACCCCGAACTCATCGAGGACATCGTCGGCGGCACGGAGGAGACGACGACGGGCGTGCATCGCCTCCGCGCGATGGATCAGGAGGGCGCGCTCGACTACCCGATGTTCAACGTGAACGACACCCCGATGAAGCACCTCTTCGACAACGTGCACGGCACCGGGGAGTCCGCGCTCGCGAACATCGCGATGACGACGAACCTCTCGTGGGCGGGCAAGACGGTCGTCGTCTCCGGCTACGGCTACTGCGGGCGCGGCGTCGCGAAGAAGGCCGCCGGCCAGAACGCGAACGTCGTCGTCACCGAGGTCGACTCGCGGCGCGCCCTCGAGGCCCACATGGAGGGCTACGAGGTCATGCCGATGGACGAGGCCGCGAAGGTGGGCGACGTCTTCGTCACGACGACCGGGAACAAGGACGTCATCACGGAGAAGCACTTCGCGAGCATGCAGGACGGCGTCGTCCTCGCGAACGCCGGGCACTTCGACGTCGAGATCAACCTCGACGAACTCTCCGAGCTCGCCGTGAGCGAGCGCGACGCCCGCGAGGGCGTCCGCGAGTACGAACTCGAGGACGGCTCGCGCGTGAACGTCCTCGCGGAGGGCCGCCTCGTCAACCTCGCGAGCCCCGTCGCGCTCGGCCACCCCGTCGAGGTCATGGACCAGTCCTTCGGCGTGCAGGCGGTCTGCGTGCGCGAACTCGCCGAAAATGGGGGGAAGTACGACGCCGGCCTCCATTCGGTCCCGGACGAGCTCGACCGCGAGGTCGCGGAGACGAAGCTCGATGCAGAGGACATCGAGCACGACGTCCTCTCGACCGAGCAGGAGCAGTACATGGGGTCGTGGCGCCACGGGACGTAGGCGACAACCGAGCGTCAGCGAGGGCGTCGCCATACGCGAGTGGGGAGCGACGCGACCCGCGAGCGACGTAGGTGGCAACCGAACTCGAAGAGTTCGCCAGTAGGCGAGCGGGGAGGCACGACCCGCGAGCGACGTAGGTGGCAACCGAACGTCAGCGAGGGCGCCACCGATACGCGAGCGGCGCCAGCCGTTCGCCTGCGCGCCAGCGAAGGGGCGCGAGAAACGGCGGCAGGCGCTCACTCGTCACCGGCCGAGCCGGGGAAGTGGAAGTCGGATTTCTCGCTGCGGTGGGGTGAGGCGGACGCCACGGCCTCGATCTTTGAGGGGGCGCGGTTCCGGACGATGTGGACGTCGTAGGCGTCCTCGGCGGCGACGGCGGCGCCGACGCTCCCGAGGGTGGAGACGATGTCGCCGGCGTTCTCGCTCCCGATGAAGACGATGGCGGCGTCGGCGTCGTCGGCGAGGTCGCGGAGCGTGCCGGCGACGGTGCCGGGCGGCGCGAAGCGGGCGACGGTGGCGTGCTCGAAGTCGGCCTGCGGGGCGAGCGAGACGACCTGCGTGTGGAGCGTCTCGACGACGGCGTCGAGGTCGAAGGACTCGGTCGGGCCGATCCAGTCGCGTTCGCGGGCGTACTCCCGGTTCCCCTCGGGGATGACGGCGGCGGCGACGACGCGTTCGTCGAGGACGGTGCTGAACTCGGTCGCGCGCACGAGCGCCGTTCGTGCGAGGTCCGACCCGTCGTACGGGACGAAGAGCGTCATATCCTAATTTGGTTGACTGGTCGGAAGAACCCCGCTCCGGTTCCGAGGTGCTGGGAACGGGCGTAGCGGGAGGGGGAGTCACTCGGACGGGAGTGCGACGAACGCGTCGCAACCGCAGACGCACGTTCCACTCGTCCCGATAGGTCGGAAGTCGCCGTCGCCATCACCCTGGACGGGATAGACGCGTCCGCAGTCCACGCATTCGCCGACGTGCTCCGGCTCGCCGCCGGTATCTGGGTCGGGCGCCATCTCACCGTGTGGTTAGGGAAGTGAAACGAGTTCACTGTTCGGGTTGGTCACATCCCTATCTGGTTTTGGTCACTCGCCGCCACGGACGACGTGACCGCACTGGCGAGGGCGGCGAAGACGACGCCGATGGCGGTAGGTTCGCGGCGGGAAGCGTCGGCGTGGCCCCTCCCGGCGCTATCGGCCGGTTTATCCGCGCACGGCGGCGAGTGAGCGTATGGTGCGAAACGAGAAGGGCGACCGGCGCGAGCGCGAGCTCGTGAATCGCCTCGACGAGGCGGGGTTCGCGGTGATGCGCGCGCCCGCCTCGGGGGCCGCGACGACGCGTGAACTCCCGGACGTCCTCGCGGGCGACGGCACGGCCTTCTACGCCGTCGAGGCGAAGTCCTCGGCGGGCGACCCCATCTACCTCACGGGCGAGGAGGTGGAGGCGCTCGTCTACTTCGCGCAAAACTTCGGCGCGCGTCCGAAGATCGGCGTGCGCTTCGACCGCGAGGACTGGTACTTCTTCCACCCTTCGGAGTTGCACGTCACGGACGGCGGGAACTACCGCGTGAAGAAGGAGACGGCGCTCGCCGACGGGGAGACGATCGACGACCTGGCGGCCGCAGGCGAGCGCGACGCGGACGGCGCGGACGTCGAGGGGGTCCTGCAGGCCGTCGCGCAGGGCGCCCTCACGGTCGAGGAAGCGACCGAGATGCTGTCGTAGTTACCGCGAGAGGCGCTCGAGGCGGGCGCGCGGGAACGCGTACGTCCGCACGCCGCGCTCGCGGAGCGAGCCGGGCGTCGCGTCACGAGTCGGGTAGACGGCCTCGACGACGGCATCACGCGGGTCGTAGCCGTCGTTCGTCGGATGGTCGGCGACCGTGTGATCGCCGACCGCGACGTCGGTCGCGCGCCGGGTGAGCGTCTCGACGACAACGAGGACGTCGCCGCGTTCGCGGTCGCGGACGAGCGTGCCGGGCGCGAGCGTGCAGGCCCCGCAGTAGGCCGGGTCCGGGGCGTCGGCGGCGACGAAGACCGGGTCGCCGCAGGCCGCACACGTGGCGTCGCGTTCGTCGGGCGCGGGGACGCGGCGCTCGGTGACGTCGATGGCGACGCGGCGGCGGTGCTTGCAGCGGCGCTCGCGGTAGCGGTAGTCGGGGCACGTGCATGTCCCTTCGTCGAGCGAGACGGTGTAGGCGGCGCCGCCGCGAACGACGACGTCGTAGCGGCCGTCGCCGAGCGCGACGACCGCCATCGGCTCACTGCGCGCGCGGTCGGCGCGGTTCTCGGTCGGCCCGTCCGGAGCGAGCGGGGCGAGGCGGGGGGTCGTGGTGCGAGTGGGTTTCGTTGGCACCATGAGAACAGATAGGCGCTACGGCCGTAAAAGCGCATCACCGGGCCGGTGAGACGGCGTCTCGCGACGGCTGGGGAGGGACGGACCGCCACCCTTTTGCTCGCAGTGTGGAAAGGAGCGGGTATGCTCATCGAACGCGACACCGTCGTCGAAGCGGCCGTGACGCTCGCGGCGGTCGCGCTCTTCATCGGCATCATCGTCGTCGGTGACGAGGTCATCGGCGCGCAGGCGTTCACCCTCCAAGAGGGCTACACCGTCATCGGAGCCATCGTCGCCTTCGTCCTCGTCATGGCCGGTGCGGGCTTCTTCCTCTCCACGAAGCAGAACTAGCGCTCAGGCGTCCGCGCTCTCCTCGTCGGTGTCTCGCTCCTCCCGCCAGTCCTCGAGGTCGTCGTCCTCGGCGTCGTCGAGTTTCGCCTCGTAGTAGCTGAGCGGGTGACTGATGTGCTCGCAGAGCGCGTCGGGGTTCACGCAGTCGCCGTACGCCTGCATCGTCGCACACGACGGGGCCGTGTACTCGGTCGGGCTGGACTCGCCCTGAATGTGGTCGGTCTGGTAGCGCGTCATCTCCTCGCCGAACCCCGGGTTCACCTCGTAGAGCTCGACGATTTCGTCCGTCGAGAGGCCGATGTTCCCGAGGAACGCCGTGAGCGCGAACCGCGAGTGATGCGGGAGGTGGTCGCCGCGCTGGACGGCGTCGAGGAGGTGTTGCATACACGGCGGGAAGAGGTCGGGGACGACCGTGTCGATCTCGCGGGTGAGGTCGAGGTCCGCGAGCGTCTCGCGGATGGCCGCGAGCGGGTCGTCGAGCGCGTCGCCGATGGCGTCCGGCACGCCGAGCGGGAGGCCGTCCTCGACGCGTTCCTGCACGGCTTCCCGAAGGAGCGTGTCGAGTTCGGGTTCGCTCACCGGGACGACACCGGCGTCGAGCGGCCGATTGACGAGGCGCCACTCGTCGCCGCGCAGCGACGTCGCGAGGCGGAGGTAGGTCGCGACGTCCGCCTCGAAGCCGCCCTCTCGGAGTGCGCGGACGGTGTCGGCGAGGTCGAACTCACGCAGGAGGTCGGTGCGGGTGACGACGCCGCGACCCGCCTCGGCCGCGAAGTCAGCGCGGAAGCGCTCCTCGGCGCGGTTCGCCTCCGCCTGCGCGTAGTAGCGCGTGCAGACGTTCTCGTCGACGAGCGAGACGAGGACCCGCGCGACCGGATAGGAGAGGAGTTCGATGCGGTCCGACGCGACGCGCTCCCCGATGTCGCGCTCCGTGAGCGCGTTCTGCACGCGCTGTGTGGCGCGCTCGACGACGGCGTCCTCCTCTCGGACGACCTCGACGAGGTCCACGCCCGCCTCCTGAACGGCCCGACGGGCGTCGCGGGCGAACGGATACCGGGCGTGACGAGTCTCCATACGGACTGTCGGTGGGGGCGGACGCCGATAAACCGCCCGGTCCGGGACGTGACGGGACCACAAGAGGGTTGTCGGTCCCGTCCCCACTCCGGCGTATGCGTCTCGCGCCCGGCGCCCGCACGTACGCCGTCCCGCCGCTCGCGCTCGCGATTCCCAGCCTGTTCGTCCTCCCGCCCGCCGGGGTCGCGCTCGCCGCGCTGGGGTGCTTCGTCCTCTGGTTCCACCGCGACCCCGAGCGCGAGGGCCCCGATTCGGGGGTTGTCGCGCCCGCTGACGGCCGCGTGAGCGTCCGCAGAGTCGAGGACGGCCGCGTCCGCGTCGGCGTCTTCATGAACGTCACGGACGTCCACGTGAACCGCGCGCCGGAGGCGGGCGTCGTCGCGTCCGTCGACCACCGAGCGGGCGCGCACCGGCCGGCGTTCTCGAAGGAATCCGAGCGCAACGAGCGCGTCCGCATCACCACCGACAGCTACGAACTCGACCTCATCGCGGGGGCGTTCGCCCGCCGCATCCACCCCTACGTCGAGCCCGGCGACACCGTCGCGCGCGGCGAGCGGGTGGGGCACGTCTCCTTCGGGTCGCGCGCCGACGTCCTCCTCCCGCCCGAGTACGACGTCGAGGACGTCCGCGTCGCCGTCGGCGACACCGTGCGCGCCGGCGAGACGGTCATCGCCTGACTCAGCAGTAGTCGTCCAGCAGGCGCCCGAGCTCCGCCGCGTACTCCTCGTAGTCGTAGCCGAGTCGCGAGAGCCACATGTGTTGGTAGGCCGGATGGAGGACGGGGAGCACCGTCACGTCGAGCGGCGGGCACGGAACCGGCTCCAGGACCGCGTCGAGGAAGGAGTCGAGGTCGCGGCCCGCCGCGTCGAAGAGCACCCGCGTCGCGTGCTTCCCCGTCGTGACGACGACGGCGGGGTCGACGGCGTCGAGTTCGGCTTCGAGGTGCGAGAAGCAGTTCCCGAGCTCGTCCTCGCAGGGTTCGCGATTCGACCCCTCGCCGTCCGGCGGGAAGCACTTCACGGCGTTCGTGTAGAAGACGTCCGTGTGCCCGCTATCGGCGAACAGCGTGCGGACGATCTTGCCGGAGTGGCGCGCCGTGTACGCCATCCCCGTCCAGTTCCCGCCCTGCCAGCGCTCCTCCTCGGGCGTGCCCGCGCCCGGCGCCTCGCCGACCGCGACGACGGCCGCGTCGCGGGGGCCGTTCCCCCACGCGATGCACTCGCGGGCCTCCACGAGGGCGGGACAGCGCTCGCAGCCCGGTTCGATGGGGGACGCCGAATCGGGGTCCGGGAACTCGGGATCGCTCATGGGTACGCGGAGGCGGCCACGCGCAAAGAGGGGCGCGGCTTCGACGCGACCGACTACGGGCGGTCCTCGACCGCCTCGACGCCGCCGGCGAAGGCGGACGCGAGCGCGCCGACGAGCGCGAAGACGCCGAGCGTCGAGAGCGCGAGGCGGGCGAGATACCGCAGGTCGGGCGCGAACGCCGCCGCGCCGCCGCCACGCGGGGCGTGCCCGAGGACGTTCGCCTCCGGGAGCGCCGCGACGTAGAGCGGGTTCGCGAGGCACGCGACGGCGACGACGAGGAGCGCAATGGCGAGGAGATGCGCGCGTTTCACGACGGCGAGTAGGCGGTGGGGGTACGTGGGTGTTACGCGAGCGTCCGGGGGTCGTCGAGGGCGGACACGTCGCGCTCACGAGGAAGGACGTGCTCGTCGAGCGCCCGCGAGAACGGTGAGAGAGAAAAGACGGGAACCGGCCGCGACGGCGTTAGTTCGACTGAATACGCGGGGCTAGCATATACGTGACGGAGCCGAGTCCTTCCGCGATGTCGAAGTGGAGTTTGACCGGGAACTCCTCGCCGAGTTCGAGGGTGACCTCGGCGTCCTTGGGGAGCGCCTTGTTCATGTCCTTGAGGTAGTCGAGGCTGAAGAGCGAGCGCGCGTCACCCGCCTCCAGGTCGATGAGGTCCTCGCGCTCGAGTTCGAGGTGGACGTCGTCGGTGTCGCCCTCGGCGTCGACGTAGAAGAGTTCCTTCTCGGCGTCGACGCCGAGCGCGATGTGGTCGGAGACCATGTCGGCGGCCCGGACGGCGCGGTCGATGTCCGCGCCCTCGACGACGACCTGGGCGGGGAGGTCGAGGTCGGGGAGGTCGGGCTCCTGCCGGATGCTGTCGGGGTCGATGAGCGCGAGCGTGTACTCGAGGCCCTCGATCCGGATGTGGAGTTTGCGGGTCTCCTCGTCGAGCTCGAACTGGACGAGTTGGCCGGCGTCCGCCATCCCGGCGATATCCTCGAGTCGGGAGAGGTTGACGCCGATGAGCCCGCCGTCGGCCTCGTAGGACTCGAAGGCGTCCGCGGAGAGTTCCAAGTCCACCATCCCGACGTTCGCGGGGTCGACGGCGCGAATCTCGAGGCCGTCCTCGTTGAGGTGGATCTTGCACTCGTCGACCAGCACGCTCACGGAGTCGAGCGTGTCCCGGAGCGTGTCGGCACTCACGATCGCCTTGAACATCTTGAAGAGCGGTACGGCCGACCAGCATAATAAACTCCCGGTGTGCGCGCGCACGCGTGAGGGAGCGTCACGGTGGCGTACCGGCGCGGTGGCCCAGCGCGGTGGCGCGGCCGGCGAGCGAAGCGCGTAAACGCCGCCGCGTCCTTTCTTGTACTATCATGGCCGGGAAGGACGAGTACTACAACCGAGCGAAACAGCAGGGCTATCGCGCCCGCTCGGCGTACAAGCTGAAGCAGTTGAACCGCGAACTCGACCTGATCTCGTCCGGAGACACGGTCGTCGACCTCGGCGCCGCCCCCGGCGGGTGGCTCCAAGTCGCCGCCGAGGAGGCGGGCGAGCACGGCCGCGTCATCGGCGTGGACTTCCAGCGCATCGACGCCGTCGAGAAGGGCGGTGCGCCCGTCGAGACGATTCGCGGCGACATGACCGAGGACGAGACGAAAGCGGAAGTGAAGGAGGCCGTCGGCGGACGCGTCGACACCGTGCTCTCGGACATGGCGCCGAACATGACCGGCGAGTACAACCTCGATCACGCCCGCTCGGTCTACCTCGCCCAGCAGGCCCTCGAGACGGCGAGCGACCTCCTCGGCGAGGGCGGCGACTTCGCGGTGAAGGTCTTCCAGGGGCAGGACCTCGAGGGGTTCAAGGACGACGTCGCCCACGAGTTCGCGTTCACCCGGACGCTCTCGCCGGACGCCTCCCGGGACGCCTCCTCCGAGGTGTACGTCGTCGGGAAGAACAAGCTCACCGGGCCCGTGCGGGTCGGCGACGAACTCGACGTCGAGATCGTCGACGAGGGCGAGGAGGGCGACGGCATCGCGAAGGTCGAGGGCTTCACGCTCTTCGTCCCCGAGGCCGAGATGGGCGACGAGCTCCGCGTCGAGGTAGTGGACGTGAAGCCGCGCTTCGCGTTCGCGGAGCGCCGCGACTAGGTCTTCTTCCCGGTCCGGCTCGCGGGCGGACGTATGGGGCCCGTGAACGCGGACGACGTCGAGTGAGTGGCGACGGAGGGCGAGCGGATGCGCTTTCGTCCGAAGAGGCTCGGCGCCGACTCGCGGACGTTCGAGGCGTGGTTCACGGAGGGGGACGCGCGCTCGTACGAGGACCCGAGCGCGGACGGGGGCGGGTGATTACTTCGTCGGCGCGACGCGGCCGGTCGCGGCCCGGTCGCCGAGGAGGGAGACGGCGGCGTAGACGAACGGCGTGTCGAGCAGCGCGATGCCGAGTTTGAGGACGTACTGCCCGACCATCAGGGAGGCGATGACGCTCCACGGGAGCGGCGTGGCACCGAGGAGTTCGGGGCCGAAGCGGAAGCCGATGAGGACGAAGATGACGGTGTCGATGGCCTGGCTGGACGCCGTGGAGCCGACGTTGCGCAGCCAGAGGTGCGCGCCGTCGGTCCGGCGGCGCAGGGCGTGGAAGACGTAGACGTCCCAGTTCTGACTGACGAGATACGCGCAGAGCGACCCGAGGACGATGCTCGTCGAGGAGCCGAGGACGGTGGCGAACATCCCGGGGTCGACGGAGGAGCGCGCGGCGGGCGCGAGGATCGTCGACCAGACGAGCGCGAGCAACACGAAGTTCATCGCGAAGCCCGTGTTGACGACGACGGTGGCGGCGCGCCGGCCGTAGAGTTCGCTGTAGCAGTCGCTCGCGAAGTAGGTGAGCGCGTACGCGAGCGCGGCGCCCGGCATCACGAGCGTGCTCCCCGTCACCGGGAGCGCGACCGGGATGTCGAAGGCGAGGACCTTCGACGCGGTGAGTTGGGCGGTGACGAGCGCGGTGACGAAGAGCGCGACGAGGGCGACGCGGCCGGTCGCGAGCGGGGGTTCGCCCTCACTCATCGTCGTCGCGGTCGTCCTCGAGGCGGCCGTGGCGGGCGTCGATCTCGTCGAGGACGTCCAGCGTCTTCCGCAGGGACGCGCGGATCGCGTCGGAGCGGTTCACGAACTTGCCGTCGTCACCGACGTGCGCGTCGAGGTCGTCGAGCAGTTCCTGTGGAACGTCGACGGAGATCTTCGGCATACCCGAGTATTCTCGAGCGAATAGTTAAGCGCCGCGTTCGTCGCCTCAGGCCGGCCGCTCGTCCGTGGCCGTCGGCTCCTCGGGGGTCGCGCCACCGCCGCCGCGACGGCCGCCGAGCGTCACCGCCCAGAGGCCGGCGAGGCCGACGAAGAACGCGAGCGCGATCGGCGCGCCGACGATGATCATCGTGTAGAGGCTGTCCGGTGTGACGAGCGCGCCGAACGCGAACGCGCCGAGGACGAAGACGCGCCACTGCCGGCGCATCGTCCCGTAGCCGACGATGCCCGAGAGGTGCGAGAGCCACATCGTCACCGGGACGGAGGCGAGCAGGCCGATGCCGGCGGTCGTCATGAACACCAGCCAGAGGAAGTCGCTGATTCGGAAGCTGATGACGACGTTCGCCTGGAGGGCGTCCCAGACGAGGAAGGAGATGATCGAGGGCGCGACGTACATGTAACCGAGGACGCTCCCCGTAACTATCGTGACGGTGATGGCGGCCGCCCACACGGAGACGACGCCGCGTCGCGCCGCGATGAAACCGCGTTCGCGCAGCGCCGGCCACATGAAGTAGAGGACGAGCGGGAGCGAGACGACGGCCGCGACGACCGTCGAGAGCTTCACCTCGAAGACGAGCGCCTCCACCGGGTGGAGGACGATGGGCCAGCCGAGCGCGTCCGGGTTCCCTTGGAGGACCTCCTGGGGGATGCGCCGGAGGAAGTCGTTGCGGATGAACCCGAGGCCGCCCCGGTAGAGGAACGCGAACGTCGCGGCGAGAACGAGCATGAACCAGCCGACGAGCCAGAAGAGCCGCGAGCGCAGGCTCCCGAGGATGAAGCGGATGTCGTGGTAGTAGCCGCCGATGTCCTCCTCGGTGGTCTCCTCGTCGGTGAACGCGTCGAGCACCCCCGCGCTCGTCCGCGAGAAGACGTTCCCCTCCTCCTCCTCGGCACCGTCCCCGGCCTCGCCGTCCTCCGTTTCGTCGGCGTCCTCGGCCTCGCGTTGCGCCTCGACCTCGTCGAAGCGGTCGAGGATGGCGCGCGCCTTCTCCTTCTCGTCGGCCTCCATCGCCTCGTTCGCGAGCTCGAGGGCCTCCTCCTCCTCCATCGCCGCGAAGCGCTCGTCGGGCGCGGCGCGGACGCCGGAGGCGTCGAGCACGGCGAGGTTCAGGTTCTCCGGCTTCGGCGCCTTCCCACCGTAGACCGCGTTCTCGGCGCGCGCGGCCTCAGCGAGTGCGTCGTAGAGCGCGTAGCCGAACGCGACGACGAGCGCGACGAACGCGAAGACGGCGCCGACGACGGCGAGCGAGGCGTCGGGACCGAGGCCGACGAGCTCCGTCGCCGTCGGGAGGCTGTACTTCGAGAATCGGCCGAGCGTCCGGTTGAGCAGGCCGATCCCGCCGTAGCCGAAGAAGCCGTAGCCGAGGAGGAAACCGACGACGGCGCCGCCGGCGAGGACGTTCCAGCGCGCGAGGAGTTCGCCCGCGACGTCGACGCGCTCGCTCCCACGGCGCGCGAGCGTCACGACCTTCGCGAGGTAGAGGCTGAGCACGTAGAGGAAGAGGAGGGGGACCGACCACATGATCTGCGTGAACGGGTCCGGCGGGGAGAACACCGCGCCGAAGCCGAAGATGAGGACGACGGCGTGCTTCCAGTAGTCCCGGAAGGTCTCGTAGGGGACGATCTCGGTGTAGGAGAGCGCGGTCATCGCGAGCGGGAGTTGGGCGGCGACGCCGAACGACACCGCGAGCACGAGGATGAACTGCGTCCACGCGACGATGGAGTACATCGGCTGGAGGTTCGCACTCATCGCGTTCCCCGCGAGGAACCCGAACATCAGCGGGAAGAAGAGCTCGTAGGCGTAGGTGACGCCGACGAAGGCGAGGAAGACGGCGACGGCGCCGGCGAGCGCGAGCTGCCACCGCGAGAGGGAGACGTCCGGGACGATTCCCCGGTCGGCGAGCGGCTGCTTCGCGTAGTAGAGGAGGATCGGGAGCGCGCAGACCACGCCGACGATCATCCCGATTTTCACTTGCAGGAGGATGACGTCGAACGGCGTCTGGAAGATGACGTCGACGCTCGCGTCGAGGCCGAGTTTCGTGATGAGGTCGGCCTTCAGCGCCGGCCAGATGTACCGCCGCATCGCGACGATCCCACCGAAGAGGCCGACGACGAACGCGATGAAGACGACCTGGAGGCGTTTCTGTGCCGTCCCGAGGAGGACGCCGATCGTCTCGCGGCCACTGTTAACCGCGCGGGCGGTGTCCTCGCTGACGACCCCCGAGTCGCTCATTTGTGTCCGGTAGCCGGCTTCCCGTTATCAATCTTCTCCTCGCTGGCCAAAAGAAAGGCTATAACGCCGGAGTCGCGTACCGTAGACAGAGAATGGCAGACGAACCGGACGACGGGGTGCCGGCCGACGACTCCGCCGGCGACGCCGAGGCGAGCGACGACACGGACGTCACGCGAGCCGAACCCGCGGACCGGGACCCCGTCGAGCCGGACATCGCCGAGGTCGACGGCGAGCCCGACGACAGTGCTGCCGCCGACGAACCGGACAGCGCCGATTCCGGGACTGCCGATGCCGACGGCTCGGACGGTGACACCGAGACCGGCGACCGGGACGACGAGGCCGGGGACACCGGCACCGGCGGCCGAGACGAGTCCGACGAGGAGAGCGACGACGGTGTCCCGTACGTGGCACCGGACGACGCCGACGCGGTCTCGGACGCGGACGGGGACGACGCGGACGGCGGGGGCCCCAGCGTCCCGGACGGGGAGGAGCCGGGCCTCCCCGAGGACGTCGATGCCGAGACGGGCATGCTGAGCGGGCCCGCGACCGACGAGGAGCAACCGATAGCCGTACACGTCGAGGAGATGGTCAAGCGCCTCGGCGTCGTCATCCTCGTCGCCGGCATCGTCAGCGCGATCTGCTTCCCGCTCGGCGACGACCTCATCAGCAACATCTGGTACGGCGTCCTCCCCGCCGGCACCACCGCACAACCCCACGTCTACGGGCCGCTGGAACTCATCGTCACCCAGTTCAAGGTCGCGTCCATCGCCGGCGTCGTCGTCGCGCTCCCCGTCCTCGTCTACGAGACGTACGCGTTCATGCGCCCCGGCCTCTATCCGAACGAACGGCGCTACTACATCTCCGCCATCCCGACGAGCCTCGTGCTCGCCGTCGTCGGCGTCACCTTCGCCTACTTCATCGTCGTCCCCGCCGTGATGACGTACTTCCTCTTCTACTCGGAGACCGTCGCCACCGCCGCGCTCGCGCTCGGCTCGACGTTCAACCTCATCCTCATCCTGATGGCCTACCTCGCCATCGTCTTCCAGATCCCGCTGTTCGTCATGCTCGCCATCATGATGGGGCTCACGACCCGCCGGTGGCTCGTCGACCGACGCCTCCTCTTCTGGGGCGCGTTCGCCGGTGTCTCCTTCCTCATGACCCCCGACCCGACCGGCGTCGCGCCCGTCGTCGTCGCCGCCACCATGATCGTCCTCTTCGAGGGGACGCTGTTGCTCCTTAAGTGGACGGGGAACTAGCGGGAGAAGAGCGGCCCGCGAACGCCCTCAGTCGTCCGCGTTCGCCGTCTCGTTCGCCGGCGACACCGACCCCGTCCGGTAGCCGTGTAGGTCCAGCGTCACGTGCTCGAAGCCGACCTCCGAGAGGTGTTCGCGGGCCGCCTCGGCGAACTCGGTGGTGAGCGCGACGTCGAGTTCCTCGGGCGCGACTTCGATGCGCGCGAGGCCGTCGTGGTCGCGCACGCGGAACTGCTCGAAGCCCCACGTCCGCAGGAGGCGCTCGGCCTTCTCGACGCGCGTCAGTTTCTCCTCGGTCACTTCGAGGCCCGTCGGGATGCGCGAGGAGAGACACGCCATCGAGGGTTTGTCCGCGACGCTGAGGCCGTAGTGGTCGGCGATCTCTCGCACCTCCTCCTTCGTGATGTCGGCCTCGAGGAGCGGCGAGGCGGCGTCGAGTTCCTCGACGGCCTGCAAGCCGGGGCGGTGGCCTTCGCCCGGGTCCGAGGCGTTCGTACCGTCGCAGACGGTCGAGATACCGAGGTCCCGCGCCGCGTCGAACATCTCGGAGAGGCGCATCGTCCGACAGTGATAACAGCGCTCGCCGTCGTTCTGGACGAACTCCGGGTCGTCGAGTTCGCTGAAGGAGACGAGTTCGTGACGGATGCCGATCTCGTCGGCGACGCGCTTCGCGTCCGCGAGTTCGGCCTCCGGGAGCGTCTCGCTCTTGGCGGTGCAGGCGACGGCATCGTCCCCGAGCGCGTCGTGCGCGATGGCGGCGACGACCGCTGAATCGACGCCGCCGCTGAACGCGACGAGCACGCCGTCGCGCTCCGCGAGGGCGTCGCGCGCGGCCGCGAGTTTGGCCTCGACAGTCATACCACACGGTTTCGCACGGCACCCCCTTCCGTGTACCGGTCAGTCCGTCGCGATAGAGTGTTTTAAGCCGGGGGAGGCCGTCACGCCGAACGAATGGTGGACATCGAGGACGTCGCGCGCTGGCTCTCCGGTCGCTCCGTCTGGTGGCCGTTCACGGCGCTCGCGCTCCTCGTTCTGACGCGCGTCGCCGTCGGTACCGAGGGGCCGCTTGGCGTCCTCGGTGTCCCCGGCGCGCTCCTCGTGCAGGCGTACGACCGCGCCCTCGCGGCGACGGTCGGCGTCGGCGCGCTCGGGCCAGCCGACCCCGTGGGACTCGCCGTCTGCTGCTACCTGCTCGCGCTCCCCGTCGCGGCCGTCCTCCGGACGTTCGCGGCGGCGTGGCGCTGGCGGAAGGGCCTCCTCTACCCCGAGGAATACCCCCACTACTGAGGGCAAGACGTTTTCCCGATGCCGCCTAACTCGGGAGCGATGGAACTGGAGGAGGTCCCGGGCGTCGGCGCGAAGACGGCCGAGCGACTGCGCGAACTCGACGACCCGATGGCTGCCGTAGAGCGTGAGGACGTCGCCGCCGTCGCGTCCGCGTCCGGCGTCTCGGCGGGCCGCGCCGCGCACATCGTTCGGGGCGCGATCCGCGCGCGACACGACGACCCCGGCGGCTTCCTCGCCACCGACCGCGCCCGCGAGGTGTACGACGCGGTTCTCGAGTTGCTGCAGGAGCGCGCGGTGACGACGTACGGCGAGCACCGCCTCGCGACGATCTACCCCTCGGCGGTCGACTCGCGCATCGAGGAAGTGCGGGCGTTCGCCGAGCGAGCGCGCGAGCGCGACCCCGACCCCGGCGTGCTCGACGCGCTCGAGGACGTCGCGCCGGTCGAGCGCCCGGCGGACGTCACCGTCAGGGACCGCTGTCTCGCGACGGCGGACGCCGAGACGTACAGCGAGGCGACCGAGGCGGTCCCCGAGCTCTCCGTCGAAATCGTCGAGGACGCACACGGCCTCGCGGACCTCGCGCGCGGCTACGCGTCGGTCGTCGCGCTCGACGAGGCGTTCGCGGGCGTCACCATCGAGGGCGACGTCACCGTCGACCCGAACGCGCTCTCCCACCCAGAGGAGTACGTCCCGGAGCGCACGCTCGCGTTCTTCGCGACGAACCGCGCGTCGCTCCGGGCGGCGATTCGGGTGCATCGCCGCGCCGGCCTCGAGGCCGCCGTCGACCTCGACGAGCTCGAAGCGGGTCTCGCGGAGCTCGACGCGGACGGCAGCGTCGCGGGCGACGAAGAACTCGAGCGCTTACAGGTCGCCGTCGACGACCTCGACGCCGCCGTCTCGACCGCCGAGTCGATGGCGAACGACCAGTTGCGCGACGCCATCGAGGAGCGCGACGTCACCATCGAGGGCGCGGACCTGCTCTCGCTCGTCGAGCGCGGCGCGGGCGTCGACTCCCTGCTCTCGCGCGAGCTCGCGGACGAGTACGCCGAGGCGGTGCGCGCGGCCCGCGAGCACGTCGCGGACGCGCTCGCGCTCCGCGAGGACGAGGCGAGCCTCGCGGATCAGGCCTTCGGCGACGAGCCCACGTATCCGGTGGAGCGCCGCGAGGAGGCGGTGTCGCGTCTGCGCGAGGAACTCGTCGCCGAGCGCGACCGCCGGGCGGCGAAGCGCAAGCGCGAGGTGGCGGCGCGCCTCGCGGACCTGCGCGCGGGCGCCGCCGACCTCGTCCGGGACGCCCTCGAGCTCGACGTCGAGCTCGCCGTCAGTCGCTTCTGCGCGGACTTCGACTGCACGCCGGCCGAGCGCGCCGGAACCGGCTTCGACATCGAGGGCGGGCGCTCGCCGCTCCTCGACGTGCCGTTCGCGGACGTCGAACCCGTCGACTACGGCGTGAGCGGCGTCGCGCTCCTCTCCGGCGTGAACTCCGGGGGGAAGACGAGCACGCTCGACCTCGTGGCGGTGGTGGTGGTGCTCGCGCACATGGGCCTCCCGGTGCCCGCCGAGTCGGCGCGCGTCCCGGCGGTCGAGGAGCTCCACTACTACGCGAAGAGCCAGGGGACGCTGGACGCGGGGGCCTTCGAGTCCACGCTCCGCGACTTCGCGGCGCTCACGCGGGGCGCGGACGCGAAGTGCGTGCTCGTCGACGAGCTCGAGTCCATCACCGAGCCCGGCGCGTCCGCGAAGATAATCGCGGGCATCCTCGAGGAGCTCCACGACGCGGGCGCGACCGGCGTCTTCGTCTCCCACCTCGCCGGCGAGATACGCGACACCGCCGGCTACGACGTGGACGTGGACGGCATTCGCGCTGTCGGCCTCGAGGACGGCGAGCTGGTGGTCGAGCGCTCCCCGGAGAAGGGGCTGCTCGCGCGCTCGACGCCCGAGCTCATCGTGGAGAAACTCGCCGAGGAGGGCGCTGACCGGGCGTTCTACGAGGGGCTGCTGGAGAAGTTCTGAGTCGCGGCGAAGGCTTATGTGGCGCGCGGACCCACGTCTCGGCGATGGCCGACGACCCCGACGGAGGGATGCTGTCGTGGGACGAGTCGGTGTTCCGCGACGAGCACGTCTTCGAGATCGACTACGTACCGGAGGCGTTCCGCCACCGCGAGTCCCAACTCCAGACCCTCCAGTACGCCCTCCAGCCCGCCGTCCGGGGGAATCGGCCGCTGAACGTGATGGTGCGCGGGCCGCCCGGCACCGGGAAGACGACGGCCGTCCAGAAGCTCTTCGCCGAACTCGGCGGCCAGCCCGGCGTCCGCGTGGTGCGCGTGAACTGCCAGGTGGACTCGACGCGCTACGGGGTCTTCTCGCGGATCTTCGAGTCCATCTTCGAGTACGAGCCGCCGAGTTCGGGCATCTCCTTCAAGAAGCTCTTCGGGCAGGTCACGGAGCGCCTCATCGACGACGAGGAGGTGCTCGTGGTCGCGCTCGACGACGTGAACTACCTCTTCTACGAGAACGAGGCCTCCAATACGCTCTACTCGCTGCTGCGCGCACACGAGACGCATCCCGGTGCGAAGGTCGGCGTCGTCGCCATCTCCTCCGACCCGGACCTCGACGTCATCGAGGACCTCGACGGCCGCGTCCAGTCCGTCTTCCGGCCGGAGGAGGCCTACTTCCCCGTCTACGACCGCGAGGAGGTCGCGGACATCCTCGGGGACAGGGTTCGCGTCGGCTTCCGCGACGGCGTGCTCGACATGGCCGTCCTCGACCGCGTCACCGAACTCACCACGAACACGGGCGACCTCCGCGTCGGCATCGACCTCCTGCGGCGCGCGGGCCTCCACGCCGAATCGCGGGCGTCCAAGACCGTCGAGTTGGAGGACGTCGAAGCGGTGAGCGAGGAGGCGCGCAACCTGCATCTCTCGCGGAACCTCGACGCGCTCAGCGACGTCGAGCGCACGCTCGTGGACGTCGTCGCCGACCACGACGGCGAGCAGGCGGGCGACGTCTACGACGCGTTCGCCGAGCGCACCGACCTCGGCTACACCCGCTACACGGAGGTCGTGAACAAACTCGACCAGCTCGACCTCATCGACGCGCGCTACGAGAGCCTCGAGGGGCGCGGGCGCTCGCGGACGCTGACGCTCGTGCACGACCGCGAGGCCGTGAAGCGGCGCCTCTAGCGGTTCGCTTTTGCCCCGGCGGGGAGAGTGGAGGGATATGAAGCAGCGCGGCGGCAGCGAGGAGGCGAAGCGAAACGCGGGCGAGCGAGCCGCCGAGTTCGTCGACGACGGGGACGTCGTCGGCCTCGGCACCGGGAGCACGGCCGCGCACGCGATTCGGGCGCTCGGGCGGCGCGTCGACGCCGGCCTCGACGTCGAGGGCGTGCCGACGAGCTTCCAGTCGCGGGAGCTCGCCCGCGAGGCGGGCGTCCCGCTGACGACGCTCGACGACGTCGGGAACGTGGACGTCGCGATCGACGGCGCCGACCAGTTCGCACGCGAGAGCGGCGCGCTCGTGAAGGGGGGCGGCGCGGCGCACGCCCGCGAGAAGATCGTCGACGCCTCCGCGACGCGCTTCGTCGTCGTCGCCGACCCCTCGAAGGCCGCCGACGAACTCGACCACGCCGTGCCGGTGGAAGTGCTCCCGTCGGCGCGTCGCCCCGTCGCGGCCGCCGTCGAGGCGCTCGACGGCGAGGCGACCCTCCGGTCGGCCGAGCGGAAGGACGGCCCCGTGGTGACGGACAACGGGAACCTCGTCCTCGACTGCGCGTTCGGTTCCATCGCGGACCCGGGCGCGCTCGCCACCGACCTCTCGACGACGGCGGGGGTCGTCGAGCACGGGCTGTTCGTCGAACTGGCGGACGAGGTGCTGGTCGGGACCGACGAGGGCGTCGAGCGCCGCCGCTACGGGGCTGAATAAACGAGAGGAGAGGTTGGAGTCGGCGTTACAGGTCGCGCGGCTGAACGGTCTTGCGACCGTTCGCCTCGGCGCGAGCGGCGGCGTCCTCGAGGAGCTCCTCGACTTCCTCGTCGAGCGCGTCGTAGAAGTCAGACGCGACGTTCTTCTCCTCGAGCGCTTCCTTCACAGCGGCCTTGACGATGAGGTCTGCCATACGCGATTTGCTTCATCTGCCTACTTAATAAGGCTTCCCATCAGGCGACGTGAGACGGCCGTCTGCCGGTGGCTCGCGGAGCGTAACCTACCTGTATTTGACGGCCGATACCCAGACCATGCGAGAGGTACTCGAGCGGTTGGCGGCGGGCGAGTTGTCGGTGTCAGAGGCCGAAGCGGCGCTCTCAGGGTATGCGACCACGGACGCGGGGCGCTTCGACGCCGCGCGGGAGACGCGACGCGGCGTCCCGGAGGCGATCCTCGCCGAGGGCAAAACGCCCGCCGAAGTGGGGTCGCTCGCCGTGACGGCGGTGGAGACGGCGGGGCGCGCGCTCGTCACGCGCGCCGAGCACGCGCACCGTGACGCCGTCGAGGGCGCGGTGGCGAACGCCCACCCGGAGGCCGACGTGGTCGTGGACGAGCGCTCCCGGGTCGTCGTCGTCCACGCCCTGGACTTCGAGCCGCCGGCCCTCGACGCGACGGTCGGGTTGGTGTCGGCGGGAACGAGCGACGCCGTCCCCCTCGGAGAGGCGGACGCGGTGGCCTCGGAGATGGGCGCGGACGTCCGGCGCGTCGAGGACGTCGGCGTCGCGAGCATCGCCAGACTCCTCGACCGCGTGGACGACCTCCGCGCGTGCGACGTCGTCGTCGTCGCGGCCGGGCGGGAGGGCGCGCTCCCCACCGTCGTCGCCGGCCTGCTCGACGCGCCCGTCATCGGCCTCCCCGTCTCCACGGGCTACGGACACGGCGGCGAGGGTGAGGCCGCGATGCTGGGCATGCTCCAGTCGTGTACGGTGCTCTCGGCGGTGAACGTCGACGCCGGGTTCGTCGCGGGCGCGCAGGCCGGCCTGATCGCGCGCCGCATCGACGCCGCGCGCGCCGAATAGCGCGCGTGCGGCGAGAGCGGGGTGGGACGAGCGAAACGGCCAACCCCGTCGAGGGCTAGACGACGGGCGTGCATCACGTCTACGTCCTCGAGTGCTGTGACGGGAGCTACTACACGGGCTACACGACGGACGTCGAGCGGCGCGTCCGCGAACACAACTCGGGGCGGGCCGCGAAGTACACGCGCGGCCGGACGCCCGTCGAACTCCGCTACACGGAGGCGTACGACTCGAAGAGCGAGGCGATGAGCCGCGAGTACGAGATCAAACAGCTCTCGCGTCGGCAGAAAGAGGCGCTCGTGGAGGGCTAGTTACTCGGGCTTCAGGCCGCCGTCCTGAACCCGCATCACCGCCTCGCCGTCCGGCGCCACCTTTTGTCGCGGTCGCTCGCAACGCTCGCTCCCTAACAAAATCTGGACCAAAAGCACAGCGTCGCTCCGGTGGCGGCCGGAGGCCGCCGTGGTCGCTCCTCGGCCCGCTCGGTCGCGGCGCGCCCTCGCGGTACTACTCGGGCTTCAGGCCGCCGTCCTGAACCCGCATCACCGCCTCGCCGTCGGCGAGGTTCGGCGCGTCGACGAGTCGAACGATGCGCTTGTCGCCCTTCGACTTGCGGAGGTAGATGCGGAACGTCGAGGTGTGCCCGAGGATGTTGCCCCCGATGGGCTTCGTCGGGTCGCCGAAGAACGAGTCGGGGTTCGACTGGACCTGGTTCGTGATGACGACGGCGGTGTTGTGGAGGTCGCCGATCCGCAGGAGGTCGTGGAGGTGCTTGTTGAGCTTCTGCTGGCGGTCGGCGAGTTCGCCACGGCCGACGTACTCGGCGCGGAAGTGCGCGGTGAGCGAGTCCACGGAGAGGAGGCGGACCGGCCAGTCGGTGTCCTCGTTCTCCTGTGCGACCTCCTTGGCCTTCTCGGCGAGGAGGATCTGGTGGTTGGAGTTGAACGCCTTCGCGACGTGGATCTTGTCGAGGACGCTCTCGAGGAGGGCGTCGAGGTCGTCGTCGTCGGTCGGGTCGCCGTCCTCGATGCCGTGGAGTTCCATGGTGTCCGCGAGGACGTCGTCGTCGAGGCCGCGAACCATGTCGTCGATGCGCTCGGGACGGAAGGTGTCCTCGGAGTCGACGAAGACGGCGGAGCCTTCGAGGCCGCCGTGCTCCTTCGGGAGCTGGACGGTGACGGAGAGCTGGTGGGTCACCTGCGACTTCCCGGCGCCGAACTCGCCGTACACTTCGGTGATGGACTGCGTCTCGACGCCACCCCCGAGAAGGTCGTCGACCTCGGGGACGCCCCACGTGAGCTTCCCGATCTGCTCGCGGCGTTCGAGGACGGCAGCGCCGGACTCGAAGCCGCCGATGTCGGCCTGCTCGCGCGCGCTCTGAATGATGTCGTTCGCGCTGGATTCGCCGACGTCGCCGGTGTTCGAGAGCTCACCGGGGCTGGCGACGGCGATGCTCTGGAACGAATCGTAGCCGGCGTCGTGGAGCTTCTCGGCGGTCGCGGGGCCGACGCCGGAGAGCTCCTCGAGGTCTTCTTGAGGCATGTACTCCTCCGTTGTGCCGCTGTGGGGATAAACCCTCGTATACACCCGAGTGAAAGTGAAACTGCGGTACGTGAGCGGGCCGCTCGACGGGGTGGTGCGAAGGTTTAGGTGGGAGGAGTCGGACGGACGCTACTCCCAGGGGTGCCCGCCGGGGGCGTCCGGCCAGAGCGGGTACCAGTAGGCGGTGTCGTCCTCGACATCGAGTTCGCCGTCGAGGACCGACTGGAGCGAGACCTCCGTACTGGAGTCGCGCTCGTGGTCGCCTGCGGGTGCGAACGGGTAGAAGGAACCGCGCTTGAACGAGTAGACCCAGTAGACGGTGCGTCCGCCATCGAGGGGGTCGAATCCGAAGACGGCGGCGAGGAGGCGGTCGCCGTAGCCGCGCTCGGCGAGCGTGTCGGCGGCGACGTAGAGTTCGGTCGTGAGGTCGGTGATGTCGTCGCGCTCGACGACCGCCCACGTGTAGCCGTGGTCGTCCGTCCGGATTTCCGAGAACCCGCCGCCTTCGAGGACGTCCTCGACGTCGCGAAGCGTGCTCCGGAAGTCCGTCGAGGACATCGCGGAGAGGCAGAGCCCCGCGCTCGTGGCGGGTTCGTAGTCGAGGTCGGCCTCCATCGTCACCGAGGCGCTGTTCAGCTGGAAGAAGTCCTCCGGGTCGGCCTCGCGGGTGGCGTCGCGCTCCGTGCTGAGTCCGAGGACGTCCCGGACGGCGTCGAAGAGTCCCATCATGCGGTGGACGTCGTCTCCATCTCCTTCTCCATCCCCCGGAGGCGCTCGACGCGCTTCTCCGTCGCCGGATGCGTGCTGAACAGGCGCGTGATGGTGCCGCCCGTCAGGGGAATGATGAAGAACGCGTTCATCTCCGCCTGCTCGCGCAGGTCCTCGGTGGGGACGCGGTCCATCCGGCCGTCGATCTTCAGGAGCGCGGAGGCGAGCGCGGCCGGGTTCCCCGTGATGAGCGCGGCGCCGCGGTCGGCGGCGAACTCGCGGTAGCGCGAGAGCGCGCGGATGAGGAGGTAGGAGACGATCCAGACGACGAGCGAGACGACGATAGCCACCCAGATCGGCGCCTGGTTCCGGTCGCGGCTCCCGCCGAGGAACCACCCCCAGCGGACGATGATGAACGCGATGGTCGAGAGGAACGAGGCGACGGTCATCACCGCCATGTCGCGGTGTTTGACGTGCGCGAGTTCGTGCGCGAGGACGCCCTCGACCTCCTCGTCGTTCAGTGCGTCGAGGAGGCCGGTGGTGACGCAGACGGCGGCGTGGTTCTTCGAGCGCCCGGTCGCGAAGGCGTTCGGGACGCGTGAGTCCACGACGGCGACGGTCGGCTTCGGGAGGTCGGCCTGTTGGGAGAGTCGCCCGACGACGCCGTGGAGGTGCGGGTACTCGTCCTCGCTCACCTCGCGTGCGCCCATGCTCCAGAGCGTGAGTTTGTCGCTGAAGAAGTACTGACCGAGCGAGAGGCCGCCCATGAGGAGGGCGAAGACGAGGAGGCTCGCGCCGAAGTACCACGCGAGCGCGCCCGCGAAGGCGAGGTAGACGACGAACAGCAGGGCCATCGTGAGGACCATCCGGGCCCGCAGGCCCCAGTCCGCTTTCCACTCCATACCCGACGTTAGCGACGCGACACTAAAAGCCGCCCCCCATCGGCCGCGACGGCCGCGGCCGCCGGACGGCGGGGGCGGCGCACGCCCGTCGAGTTGGGTGGCCGGTGCACGCCCTGCCGGTGGCCGCGTCTTTTTGCCCGCGACGGCCGAGGGACGGGACGTGAGTGAAACCGCCGTCGTCACCGGAGGACTCGGTCGCGCGGGCCGCTGGGTCGTCGACGCGTTCGCCGAGCGGGGCTACGAGACGGTCTGCGTCGACCTCGACCACCCCGGGTGGGAGATCTCCCCCCGAGAGAACGTGGACTTCCGCGCCGCCGACCTCGCGGACGCCGCCGAGGCGTTCGACCTGTTCGCTGACCTCGGCCCGGACGCCGTCGCGCACCTCGCGGCGCTCCCCGCGCCGGAACGCCACGCCGGGAACCGGGTGTTCGCGACGAACACGGAGTCGACGTATAACGTCCTCACTGCGGCCGGCCGCGCCGGCGCGCGGGTCGCGTGGGCGTCCAGCGAGTCCGCCTACGGCTTCCCGTTCGCCCGCGAGAAGACGCTCCCGGACGAACTCCCCATCACCGAGGACCACGAACTCCGCCCCGAGGACCCCTACGGCCTCTCGAAGGTCGTCGGCGAGGAGACGGCGGCGCGGACGGCGCGACGCTATGACGTCCCCGTGGTGTCGGTGCGGCCGTCGTGGGTCCAGCATCCCGGCGACTACAACTGCACGGGCAACCGGGACGACATCGCCGCCGGCGCGGGGAACTTCTGGTCGTACGTCGATGCGCGCGACCTCGCGAGCCTCTTCGTCGCCGCCGTCGAGCCCGACGCGGTCACGGGTCACGAGGCCGTCAACGGCGTCGCCGCCGAGAACTACATGGACCGCCCGACCGCCGACGTCGTCGAGGAGTTCTTCGGCGAACTGCCCGCCGACTGCACGCTAGAGGGCGAGCAGTCGGCGCTCTCGCCCGCGAAGGCCCGGCGCCTCCTCGACTGGGAGCCCGAGCACACGTGGCGCGACGCCGCCGACGCGGACGTCGAAACGCCGTCGCTCTACGAGTAGCCGACGGGACGGGAGAGCGTCGCGAACGCCGCGCAGTCCCCACACACCACCAATGCCAGTAACGCCGGGGGCGCGCCGGTCGCCCCCACAGGCGTGAGTGAGGCGGCGGGGAGACACACCACCCGTGCCAGTAACGCCGGGGATAGGGTGGGTCGGTGCGCGGTCGGTGACCCGTCGTGCCAGTATTGCCACAACACACACCACTCGTGCCAGTAACGCGGGTAGGGCGTGGCTATTTCGGACAGCACGCCGCCCGCGACGGCGACCCACACACCACCCGTGCCAGTAACGCACGTAGGGGTCCGGGGGCGCGTACGGAGACCCGACGGACGGCTGTTCAGAGAACGTGGTTCCGGTGCGCCGTCTCGCGAACGGCGGTGAGGTCGTCGAACTCCACCTCGAGTGCGTCGATGGCGGAGTCGAGTTCGACGTCGAGTTCGTACTGATTGTAGTTGCCGCGACCGCTCGTGTCGTCGATCTTCGTCAGGACGCCCTGGAGGGTGAGGTCGGTGAGGTGGTCGTGCATCGCGCGGCGTTTGAGCGGGTCGGAGCCCTCGCGCTTGCTCACCTGCCGGTAGCGCTGGTGGATGACCTTCGTCCGTTCGGGCGTCTCGCCCTCGGCTTCGAGGTGTGCGACCGTGAGGAGGACGAGTTTGCCGTGGCGGGTGAGTTCCTCCATCCCCTCGACGACCTGCTGGCGCTGGATCTCCTCCTCGGCGCGTCGAACGTGTTCCTCGGTGATTCGGGGGTCGCCGTCCGACGGTCCGTTCTCGGCGAAGTCACCGGCGATACGGAGGAGCCTGAGCGCCTGGCGCGCGCTCCCGCTGTCCTGGGCGGCCATCGCGGCGCAGAGCGGGACGACGCCCTCGGCGAGGACACCCTCGGCGAGCGCGCGGTCGGCGCGCTTCTCGAGGATGCGGACGAGTTGCTCGGCGTCGTAGGGCTGGAAGTGGACCTCCTTCTCGCAGAGGGAGTCCTTGACCTTCGGGGAGAGGTTCTCCCTGAACTTGAAGTCGTTACTGATCCCGATGAGGCCGAGGTTGACGTCGATGTCGTAGGTCTTGCGGGCGCGCGGGAGTTCGTAGAGGATGTCGTCGTCGCTCCCGATGGTGTCGATCTCGTCGAGGACGACGATGACGTCGCCGCCCGCGCTCTCGAAGTCCTTCAGGAGCTCGCGGAAGACGCGTTTCTGTGGGTGGCCGGTCTCGGGGAGGGGGTCCTTCTCGAGCGAGACGGTGGTGAGCGCGTGGGAGTGGGCGTCGCCGGTCCGCATCTCGTTGACGAGGTTGACGGCGACCTGATAGCTCGACGTGATGCCGGTGCAGTTGAGTTCGACGACTTCGAGGTGTCGCTCGACGTCGGCGGCGGCGTCGAGGAGTTCGGTGATGAGGGCGTGGGTCGCGGCGGTCTTCCCGACGCCGGTGAGCCCGTAGAGGAAGAGGTTGTCCGGCTGGTTTCCTCGGAGGAGCGGCCGGAGCGCGCTCGCGCACGTGTCCATCTCGGCGTCGCGCTCCGCGAGGTTGTCCGGCTGCCAGTCTTCGCGGAGGACATCCTTGTTCGCGAAGACGAGGTTGTCGAGGTCGAACCGCGCCATACCGGGAGGACCACGCCCACACATATAAAACCACCCTTGCCAATATTGCCAGTATTGCCAATGGTGCCAGAACACACACCACCCGTGCCAGTAACGCGGCGCCATCCCAGCGCGGTCGGAGGCGACGATGGCCACCGAGGGATTCACGGCGGCGCGATACGGCGCTGACACGGAAAGGAGGCCCGGCGAACGCGCGGACAGCCTCTTGTCGCATCGGCGTTACTGGCATCGGTGGTGTGTGTGGGAGTGGAGCGCGCGACGTCGTGTCCGGTTCGCCGCGAGCACGACGATGGGTGGATTCCGAGGAGCAACGGTCGCGGTGGCCGGCACACGCCGCCGAGGGGCGGCCGCGAGCGGGCGCGCGATGGCGCGTCACCCGCCGAAGGACCGGGTTTAACCGTTGTCGCGGCCTAGTGGGGTCAACTATGAGCGAAGCCGCTTTCTGCCCCCGTTGCGGGGATCCCGCCCCGGAGGGGGCGACGGGTCACACCCGCCGCGAGCGGGCGCTCTGCAACGACTGCTACTTCGAGGACTTCGAGTTGGTCGACCACCCCGACCGGGTGGAGGTGACGGTCTGCGCGCACTGCGGTGCGATCCAGCGCGACGACCGCTGGGAGGACGTCGGTGCGCGCGACTACACGGACATCGCCGTCGAATCCGTCTCGGAGGCGCTCGGCGTGCACGTCGACGCCGAGGACGTCTCGTGGGGCGTCGACCCCGAGCAGGTGGACCCGACGACGATCCGGATGCACTGCCAGTTCTCCGGCGTGGTGCGGGGCGAACCGCTCGTCGAGGAGTTCACGGTGCCGGTGAAGATCGGGAAGCAGACCTGCCAGCGCTGCGGGCGCATCGCGGGCGACTACTACGCGAGCGTCGTGCAGGTGCGCGCCGTCGGCGACCGGACGCCCACGTCGGAGGAGACCGAGCGCGCCCGCGAGATCGCGGAGGTCATCACGGAGGAGATGGAGGCCACCGGGGACCGGAACGCCTTCGTGACGGACGTCTCGGAGAAGCCGGAGGGCCTCGACCTGAAGCTCTCCGACACGAAGATCGGGAAGAACGTCTCCCGGAAGCTCACGGAGGAGTTCGGCGGCGCCTACGACTCCTCGGAGACGCTCGTGACGGAGGACGAGGACGGGAACGAGGTGTATCGGGTGACGTTCGCCATCCGCCTCCCGGAGTTCGTCCCCGGCGACGTCATCGACCTCGAGGACGACGACGCGGGGCCGGTGCTCGTGCGCTCCGTGCAGGGGAACCTGAAGGGCGTGCGCGTGACGACGGGCGAGCCCTACGAGGCGGGCTACGAGGTCGGGGACGCCCCGGACGCCCGCAAGCTCGGGCGCGTCGAGGACGCGGCGGAGACGACGCTCGTCGCCGTCGAGGACGAGAACGCCGTGCAGGTGCTCGACCCCGAGACGTACGAGTCCGTGACCGTGGCGCGTCCGTCCTACCTCGACACCGGGCGCGAGACGGTGCCCGTGCTGAAGTCGCGCGCGGGCCTCCACGTCCTCCCGTCGTGAACCGCCTCGCCGTCGTCGTGCCGAAGGCGCAAGCCGAGGCGAAACTCGAGACGCTCGAAGCGGAGGGCGTCTACGACGACTCCCGACGGGTCAGGGCACACGACGACGACCGGGTCGAGCTCCCGGTGCTCGCCGAACCGCGCGCGACGACGTTCGACGCCATCCTGACCCAGGAAGACCCAGCGGTGCGGACGGCGAGCCTCGACGACTACCTCCGCGAACGCGGATGGGGCGCCGAGGAGATCGAGCGCGCGCCCGCCTCGTGGGCGGTCGTCGGCGACGTGATTCTGGTGTCGTTCCCCCCGGAGTGCCCGGACCGGGCGGCCGTCGGCGACGCCCTCCTCGAGTTGCACGGGGAGGCCGACACGGTGCTCGCGCGCGGCGGCG
Source organism: Halarchaeum grantii (assembly GCF_014647455.2). NCBI lineage: Archaea > Methanobacteriati > Methanobacteriota > Halobacteria > Halobacteriales > Halobacteriaceae > Halarchaeum > Halarchaeum grantii. The sequence goes on from NZ_BMPF01000001.1 coordinate 1,094,731, forward strand.
TCGCGGGCGAGACGCGCGAACCCGCCGTCGAGGTCGTCGCGGGGAGCGGCGACACGGAGACGGTCCACACCGAGCACGGCACGCGGTACGCCCTCGACCTCGCGGAGGTGATGTTCGCGCCGGGGAATCAGGCCGAGCGCGTCCGGATGGGCGAGGTGGTGAGCGAGGGCGAGCGCGTCCTCGACATGTTCGCCGGTATCGGCTACTTCGCGCTCCCGATGGCGCGCGCGGGCGCCGACGTCGTCGCCGTCGAGAAGAACCCGGCGGCGTTCCGCTACCTCGCGGAGAACGCCCAGTTGAACGGCGTCGCCGCGAACGTGGAGTGCGTGCTCGGGGACTGCCGCGAGTACGACGCCACCGAGCCCTTCGAGCGCGTCGTGATGGGCTACTACGACAGCCTCGGGGGGCACGTCGCGGGCGGGAGCGAGGCGACCGACCGCGGAACGGTGAGCGGTGAAACCGCGAACGGCGCGACGACCGAACGACGCGAGGGAGTCGCGGAACGGGCGAGCGGGAGCGACGACGACACCGACCTCGACCCCTCCTACCTCGCGGCGGCGTTCGACGCGCTCGACGGTGCGGGGACCGTCCACGTCCACACGACCTGTCACGAACCGGCGTTCCCGGAGCGCGCGGTCGGGCGCGTGGAGGCGGTCGCCGAGGAGTGCGGCGTCGCGGTCGAGATCGCGGCGTCGCGCGCTGTGAAGTCCCACAGCGAGGGCGTCGTCCACGGCGTCCTCGACGTCGAGGTGGGGTGATGGGCGAAGGCGAGCGCCACGTCCGGCTCGCGATCCTGCTCGCGCTGCTCGTGATCGGTGCGAGCGTCGCGTGGGCCGTGCTGTAGCGGGCGGACGTAGTGCGCTGAAGGCGAGCGTTTAGGGTCGTCGGGGACGTGGGAGACGTATGGATCGCCAAAGCGTCATCGCGCTCTTCTTGGCCGTGCTGATGCTCACCTCGAGCGTCGCGTACGTCGTCTCGATGGTTTAGTCGACGTCCCAGACGTCCGCCATCGGGCTCCGACGCTCCTCGCGTGACTCCGTCCGCTCGGCGTCGCGGCTATCGGGAGCGTGACGCTCGGCCTCGCGCGCCCCCTCGGAGCCGCTGGAGCGCGTCGGCGTCGTCGGCACGCCCGCCGAGACGTTCGCGGTGGCGGCGTCGGCGTCGAGCTCGGGGAGGTCGGGGACGCTCATTCTGTCGACCTGTTCGCGGAACCACGGCGGCATGTCGTGGCGTGCGCGCTCGAAGACGTCGAGGACGGAGTCGTCGGCGATGTAGGTCGCGCCGTGGTCGTCGGGCGAGCGCACGACGCGGCCCGCCGCCTGAATGACGGTGCGGAGCGCGCTCCGGTAGTACCACGCCCACTGGTCGTCGGCGAGGCGCCGTGCGACCCGCGAGTCCCCGGTGTTGAGGAACGGAGCCTTGCAGACGACCTGCCAGCGCGCGAGGTCGCCCTTCAGGTCGAGGGCCTCCTCCATCTTCACGGAGAGGAAGGCCTCGGGTTCCGCGGACGCCTTCCACGCGTCGAGGTCGGCGTCGCGGGTGTCGCTCCCGTGCGCGCGAACGCGGTCGGCGACGCCGAGCGCGGCGAGTTCCTCCTGCAAGCGCTCCTGAATGCCGTAGGAGTGGCAGTGGACGATGCCCTTCTCCTCGGGGTGGGCGGCCATGACGCGCGCGACGGCGCGCGCGACCTTCGGGAGCGTGGTGTCGCGCTCCTCGTAGGTCATCTTCCCGCACGTCACGTCGTAGAGCGGGCGGTTCTCCACGGGAAAGGTGTGTTCGACGTCGACGAGCGCGACGTTCGCGGGGTCCAAGCCGACGGAGCGGCAGAACGCCTCCTTGTCGAGGATGGTGGCGGAGAGGAGCGCGAACCTGTTCGCGCGGTCCCAGACGGTGTGGCGGAGATACCGCTCGGGGTTCATCGGCTTCGCGGTGATGCGCTTCTCCTCGTCCTGGTCGACCACCCACGTCGTCGCCGAGTCGGGGTCGCGGTAGTCCTCGACGAACCACGACACCTCGCTGATGAGTTCTTGCAGGCTGTCGCGCTCGGCGGCTTCCTCGGCGTCGAGTTCGTCCGCTTCGAGGAGTTCGTCCTTGCGGTCCTCGCAGCGGGTGACGAGCGTGTCCGCGAACTGCGCGGCGCGCTCGGCGGGGTCGTCCGCGCCGCGGCCCTCGTCGATGGCCGGCACCCGGAGGTCGTCCCAGATCGGCACCGTTCGCGGGCCGAGTTCGACCGTCGCGTACATCTCCGCCCACTCCGCGAGGCCGTGGGCCTCGTCGATGACGCAGACGTCGCGCGTGCGGAACACCTCGGAGCCGGCGGTGCGCATGAAGTACGCGAGCGTCATCGCGGCGTGCGAGCGCGCGGACGCGACGGCGCGCGCCGAGAAGTACGGACAGCGGTGTTTGACCGCGCAGTCGTAGCCGCGTTCGCGCGCGCAGGGCGCGCGGTCCACCGGTGTCCGCTCCTCGTCCGGGAGGATGCAGGTGTAGTTGTTCTTCCCGCGAATCACCTTCAGGTCGTCGAGCAGGTCGTCGGCGGCGACGTCGTCGAGTTGGGAGACCTGCGGCGTCGTGTAGTAGGCGCCCGTGGCCTCCGTGGGGTCGGCGTCGCCCATCTCGCGCGCACACCCCATGATGGCGCGCGCGATAAGCGACTTCCCGGAGCCCGTCGGCGCGCGCACGAGGACGACGTCGTTCCCGGATTCGAACGCCGCGCGGACGTCCGAGAGCGCCTGCTCCTGGGCGCCGCGATAGGTCGGCGCCGGGAACTCGTCGTGGATGCGCGCCGGGTTCACTGCCTATGGGTGAGGCCCGCGCGCTCCTTAACCACCACGCTCTCCCCGATTCACTCGTCCGAGATTGCCGCGACGTCCGCGGGCGACGGGTTCTCGGGGAGGCGCTCGATGCAGTCGAAGCAGAGGAAGAACTCGCTGCCGTCCTCGAGTTCGAGCGTCAACCCGCCGGGGCCCGCCTTCTCGAGGTCACCGAAGTCCCAGAAGTCCCCGACGCCGCCCGGCACCTCGACGCGCGCCCCGCAGGCGTCACAGCGTCGTGTACTCATGCGTCCCCTCGGGCGGCGAGCGCCTTCGGTGTGTCGGGCCCCTCCCGCATCCTTTTTCGTATCGTGCGACGAACTAGCACGTCATGGAGGTGAACTGCGAGGGGTGTGCGGGCTGCTGTCTCGACTGGCGCCCGCTGAGCGAGTCGCCGGACGACCACGAGCGTCGCGGGCCGCGCCCGCCGCTCGACGACACGTACAACCTCGTGCCGCTCACCCGGGAGGACGTCCGCGCGTTCGTCGACGCCGGCCTCGCGGACGCGCTGACGCCGCGCCTCTGGACGGCGGCCGAGGGCGACGACTCGGTCGAAATCGACGGCCACGAGCTCGCGGCGATACGCGGGAACCCCGTCTTCTTCGTCGGCATCCGCAAGCCCCCGAAGCCCGTCGCGCCGTTCGGGACGGAGCCGACGTGGCTGCGCTCCTGTGCGTTCCTCGACCCCGAGACGCTCCAGTGTCGCATCCACGACGCCGAGCACTACCCCGCGGAGTGCGGGGACTACCCCGGGCACAACCTCGCGCTGGATGCGGAGACGGAGTGCGAGCGCGTCGAGGCGGCGTTCGGCGGCGCGGGCGAGCGCCTCGTCGACGACGCCGTGCCCGACGAGGCGGGCGTCCTCCTCGGCCCGCAGGCGCTCGGCGAGAAGGTCTTCTGCTACCCGGACCCCGACGAGCTCTCGGGCGTCGTCGCGCGCGTCGTCGACGGGACGCTGACGCAGGCCGACAGGGCGCGGTTCGTCGGCGCCGCCGCCGCGAGCGCGCCCGGCACGACGCAGGTCGCCCCGGAGCGCCGGGAGACGGACACGGTGCGCGCCCGTGAGGCGGCGTCGTGGGTCGGCGACGCCATCGAGGAGTGGGTCGAGCGGGCGGGCACGCTCGGCGACGGGACGGACGCCGACCCCGGCCTCGGTGCGTCCGTCGAGGAGGCCCGCGGCGCGCCGTCGACGCCCGGGTGGGACGCTTAAGGGACCGAGAGCCGAGAGGTGCGATATGCGCGTTCTCGTCACCGGTGCGTCGGGCTTCATCGGTCACCACCTCGTCCCCGCGCTCGTGGCCGCCGGCCACGACGTCCGCGCGCTCGTCCGCGAGTCGAGTCGCTACGACCCACCGGCGGGCGTGGAGGTCGTCGAAGGCGACCTCCTCGAACCCGCGAGCCTCGCCGGCGTCTTCGCTGACGTCGATGCCGCCTACTACCTCGTGCACTCGATGCAGGCGGGCGAGGCGTTCGCGGAGCGCGACAGGATGGCCGCACACCACTTCGCGGACGCGGCGGCGGGCGCGGGCGTCTCGCGCGTGATCTACCTCAGCGGGCTCGGCGGCGAGGACGACGAGTTGAGCGAGCACCTGCGCTCGCGGCGGGAGGTCGAGTCGGTGCTGCGCGACGGCGGCTACGAGCTCACGGTCCTCCGGGCCGCGATCGTCGTCGGCGCGGGCTCAACCGGCTTCGAGGTCGTCCGACAGCTCGCCGCGCGCCTCCCCGTGATGGTGACGCCGAAGTGGGTGCGGACGCCCTGTCAGCCGATCGCGGTCGCGGACGTCGTTACCTACCTCGCGGGCGTGCTCGACGCGCCCGAGACCGCCGGGGAGGTCTACGAGATCGGCGGCCCCGAGGTGCTCACCTATCAGGAGATGATGGAGCGCACCGCCGCGCTGATGGGGCGGCGCCTCCACGTGGTTCCGGTGCCGGTGTTGTCGCCGACGCTCTCGACGTACTGGATCGACCTCGTGACGGACGCCCCGCGCTCGGTCGTCCACCCGCTCGTCCACGGCCTGAAGAACCCGGTCGTGGCGGACGACGACGCGATCCGCGAGCACGTCACGGTCGAGTTGACGCCGTTCGACGACGCGGTTCGAGCGGCACTCGCCGCCGAGGACGATGCCTGAGGGCGCTCGCGGGCGCTCGCGCGACGGGGGGGACGAGCGCGACGACGAGCAGCGCGTCGAGTACGGCCGGGCGTGGACGTACGAGAGCATCGTCGGCGCGATTCCCGGTCTCGACGTCCCGGACAGCGTCGCGCTCGTCGTCCAGTTCGCCCTCTTCGAGGGACTGGTGCTCGCGCTCGCGGCCATCTACGGGCTCTGGGGGGCGGTACCGGCGGCGACGGCGGCGGTGGTGGTCGCGACGGCCGGGAGCGCACTCATGCTCGACCTCGGGCGGCGCCTCCGGCGCGCCTCACTGCCGGAGACGTACACGCACGTCGTCTTCGGGTCGAGCGTGGAGACGGTGCTGGGCGTGGTCGCGTACGTCACGCTCTGCACGTACCTGCTCGCGGGCGACCCCCGGGCGACGCCGACGCTTCTCGGCGAACTCCTCGGGACGCCGCTCCCGGCGCCGGCGGTGTTCCTCGCGCTCCTCGTCTGCTGGGACGTCTGCTACCGCATCGGCGTCGGCTGGTGGGCGGCGGTGACGGCGTTCTGGCGCTCGCTCGCGTTCGAGTTGGACGAGGAGACGCGCGGCGTCGTGCGCGCGGCGGACTACCGGGTCGCGGCGTTCGGCACGCTCCAACTCGTCCTCGTGCCGTTCCTCGACGCGACGCCGTTGCTGACGTTCGCGGTAGTCGGGCACGTCGTCGCGGTACTCGTCGTCGTCGGGGCGGCGAGAATGAGGAGCTAATCGCGGTTCATCTTCTTGAACTGGTCGAGCAGGGCCTCGGCGGAGTCGCCCGAGTCGTACGTGACGGTCCCGTGGTAGTGGGTCCGGTCGTCGTCGTCGCTCAGGTCGACGTCGGCGTTCTTCCGCTCGCGGCGTTCGTGCTCGTCCTCGTCGTAGGAGCCGATTGACATGGTAGGTCTACCCATGGGTAGTCAACACACTATCTTTAACGTAACGGATATTCACGAACGTTAATCGGCCGCCGGGGTGGCTTCAGAAGGAGACGGGTTCGTGGCCGTCGACGCCCATCGGCGTCGGGTCGCGGTCCGAGTAGCCGACGCGCCCGACCGCGTCCTGTCCGACCGCGCCGATGACCGCGTGCACCGCCTCCGTCGCGTCCGCGAACTCCTCCTCGCCCGTCCGTGCGAGAACCTCGTCCAGCGACTCCTCCCCCGCCGGGTGCTCGATCCGCACGCTCCCGTACGCCTCGCGGAGTTCCGCCGTGGTCGCCGGATAGTGCGCGTCTTCGAGCAGGTCGGTCGCCGTTCGGAGCGTCATTACAGCCCAATCTATAGTGAACGACCATTATGAATTTGGTGGGAGTCGTGTTGGCACGGGTCGGGGCACACGCTCTTTGTCCCGGACGCCCCGAGCTGACGTGTGCCCTACGCCGACCTCCACGTCCACACGACCGCCTCCGACGGCGAGCTGACGCTAGAGACGCTCCCCGAGGCCGCGCGCAATGCCGGCGTCGAGGCCGTCGCCGTCACCGACCACGACACGATACACCCCGGGCTCGACGCACCGCTCACGGAGCGCGGAGGCGTCGAGGTCGTTCGCGGCATCGAGTTGCGCGTCGCCGCCCCCACCCAGCGGGTCGACCTCCTCGGCTACGGCGTGCGGGAGACGGACGCGCTCCGTGCGGAGGTGGAGCGACTGCAGGACGACCGCGTCGAACGCGGCCGGCGCATCGTCGAGCGCGTCGAAGCGAAGTTGGGAATCGACCTCGGTGTCGACGTCCACGAGGGGTTCGGTCGCCCGCACGTCGCGCGCGCCGTCGTCGAACACCCCGACACCGACTACGGAACGGTGAGCGCGGTCTTCGACGACCTCATCGGCCACGACGGCCCCTGCTACGTCGCCCGCGACGTCACCGGGTTCGAGCGCGGGCGCGCCCTCCTGCGCGAGGCGTGCGGCGCCGTCGGCCTCGCGCACCCGCTACGCTACGCGGACCCGGACGCCGCGCTCGCGCTCTGCGAGACGCTGGACGCCGTCGAAGCCCACTACCCCTACGACCGGCCCGTCGGACGCGAAGCCGACGCGCACGCGAACGGCCCCGCTCGCGTCCGGCGCACCGTCGCGGAGCACGACCTGCTCGCGCTCGGCGGGAGCGACGCACACGGACGCGAACTCGGGACCGATGGCGTCGACCGAGGCGAATACCGCCGTCTTCGGCGACGAATCGGGGACTGAGGGGGCCGCCAAGTTAAGGTGGAGTCGTCCCGTACGTGTGTGTATGCGCTGCCACTACTGCGACCGGAGCGCTGACGTCTCCGTCGACAAGTCCGGCGTGCGCGTCGGCCTGTGCGAGGAGCACTTCCAGGAGCGCCTGGACGAGCTCGCCGACTCGGAGGCGCTCTCCCGGCTCCGCGAGCAGCTCGACATCGACCGCGCCTGAACATCCCCCGCCATCTGCCCTCCACTCGACGACGGCCGCCGCGAGCGACGGCCGTTCGTCCGCGCCCGCCACGCGAATCTCGCCGCGACTCACCGACGAGCGCGGCGCCTGCCGTGACCGGTCGTTCTTTAAGTGGTTCTCGTTACAAGCAGTAGATACGAGCGGGGGACGCCCGTGTTTCTTCGGGCGACCGTCATAACACCGGAGAGCGGCGCCGCCGTCAGCCCGAACCGCCCTTTAAGTGGTTCTCGTCACAAGCAGTAGATACGAGCAGGGGTTCCCGGTGTCCTCGGGAACCAACATCGAACCCGAGAGCGACGCGGCAACCAGTTCTCGACGCCGCAGACGCCGTTCGCTCTACGCGTGCCGCCGGTCAGGCACGCATACTCACGGGACGTCCCTCCCGGTTCGCCCGTTCCCGGCGTTCGCTGGCGCTTACGCCCGTGTGCTCGCGTGTCGTTTCCCTCTCGCTCGTCTAAACGTGCCTTCGCTGGCGCTTACGCCCGTGTGCTCGCGTGTCGTTTCCCTCTCGCTCGTCTAAACGTGCCTTCGCTGACGCTCAGGCACGTGTGCTCACGGCTACGCCGTTCGCCCGTTTCGGGCGTTCGCTGACGCTCACGCCCGTGTGCTGTCCACGTCGATCGCGTCCACGGGACAGACGTCGACGCAGAGCATGCAGTCGATGCACTGCGTCTCGTTCGCCGGGTCGGCCTTCTTCTCGCTCGTCGGATGCCCCGGAGTGTCCACCCACTCGAAGACGTCCACGGGGCAGTCCTCGATGCACGCGCCGTCCGCGTCGCAGATGTCGAAGTCGACGGCGACGTGCGTCCCGTGAACCCCCCGTTTCTCGGGTTCGTCCACGGGTCCCCAGACGTCGTGGCCCTCGTGCTGGTCCACGACCTCCCGGTTCTCGTCGAAGTTCGGGTCGATAGCCATACCCGAGAGTGGGAGTGCCGGCCGGTTAAAGGCGACGAGCGCCGCGCCGTCGTGCGCGGACGCCGAGGCCGGCAGCTTTGAAGGCGCGCCGACCCAAGGCCGAGTATGCACACCGTCTCGCTCGCAGAGCAGGACTCCCGGATGGGACCGGCCTCGACCGTCTACGCGCTGACGGACGCGCTCGGCGCGAGCGAACTCGCGCTCAACTACTACGAGCTCGAACCCGGCGAATCGACGTCGTACGGCTATCACGCCCACGAGGACCAAGAGGAGGTCTTCTACGTCGAATCCGGCGAGCTCACGTTCCGCATTCCCGACGGGGAGGTCACCGTCGGCGAGCACGAACTCGTCCGCTTCGGGCCCGGCGAGTTCCAGCGCTCCGAGAACACCGGCGACGACACCGCCGTCGTCCTCGCGATGGGCGCGCCACAGGACCCCGGCGGGACCGTCCTCCGGCGCGAGTGCGAGGCCTGCGGCGGCGAGACGCGTCACGGCGTCGAGCTCGCCGACGCCGCCGACGAGATACTCGTCCGCTGCGAGGACTGCGGCGAAATCACGGGGCGCTACGAATGACCGACGCGAGCGACGAACGCGGCGCGCGCGACGAGTACACGCCGCGCCTCGTCTACGACGACGACTGTGGCTTCTGCACGTGGTGCGCCGAGCGCGCGCTCGAAGTCGGCGAGTTCGAGGCCGTGGGCTTCTCCGAGCTCACGCCCGACCAGCGCGCGCGCCTCCCCGCCGACTACGAGACCTCCGCACACCTCCTCACGGACGACGCGGTGTACTCGGCGGGCGAAGCCGTCGAGCAGGCGCTCGTCCGCATGGTCCCCGAACTCGGCGGCGTCGTCTCCGAGCTCCGCGAGTTCGAGCTCTATCGCGAGGTCCGCGAGGGCCTCTACCGGTGGGGAGCCGACCACCGCGACTGGTGGGGGAAGATCGTCAGCGCGACGCCGCCGGCGCGCGAGTAGTCAGTCCGCCGCGCGCGGCGTCCGCGCCGCCGCGAACGCACAGAAGTTATCGAAGAGCCGCTTGGCCTCGCAGGCCGCGTCGTAGTTCTCCGCCGTGATACCGTCGAGGACGGCCGCCTTGCGCTCCTCGGCGAGGTCGTCCTTCCGGACGGTGACGCGCTCGGCCGTCTCCGTGTCGTACTCGGGGTGGAACTGGACGCCGTAGGCGTTCCCGCGCCGGAAGGCGTGGATGCCGTAGTCGTTCTCCGCGAGCAGCTCCGCGTTCGGTGGGAGCTCCGTGACGGCGTCCGAGTGCGTCGTGAACACCGTGAACTCGGAGTCGACGCCGTCGAAGAGCCGGTCGGAGCCGTCGTGCGTCACCTCGCGGTAGCCGATCTCGTACTCGTCCATCCCCTCGACGGTGCCGCCGAGCGCGGCCGCGACGAGCTGGTGGCCGAAACAGACGCCGAGGATCGGGAGGCCGCGCTCGTGCGCGCTCGCGACCCACTCACGGGTCGGCGCGATCCACTCCTCCTCGTCCCAGTAGACCGACGCCCGCGACCCCGTGACGACGACCGCGTCGAAGTCGTAGCCCTCGGGGAGTTCCCCGCCGGCGACGTGGAACTCGACGAGGTCCCCGTCCACCTCGCGGCGGAAGTTCCGCGCGGTGTCGGCGGGGTCGTGGGCGGCGTTCAGCAACGCGATGCGGAGGCGCTCCATGGAACCTAGAACCAGGTGCATCGGAAAATGGTTGTCGCCGACCGGCGGCGTTTGCCGCACTCGCGAACGCGGCCCCGAGAGACGAACCCGCCGCGTCGCGTCGCCTACTCCTCCGCGACGTCGCGGAGGACGTCCGGCGCCGCCGCCAGCGCGTCATCGACCGCGTCGGCGTCGGGTCCGCCGCCCTGCGCGAAGTCGGCGGGGCCGCCGCCGCCGCCGCCGACCATCCCGGCGAGCTCGCTCACGACCCGCCCGGCGTTCACGGGCGCGCCGTCGGGGACGCCGACGACGAACTGCGCGCCGTCCGCACCACTGCCGACGACCGCGATCCTGTCGTCCTCGACGAGCGCGTTCGCGGTCGCGCGCAACTCGTCCATGTCCGCGTCGAGGCGCTGGATCGTCGCCGACCACTCGCCGACCTCGACCTCCTCGCCGGCCGCGCCGCCCGACGCGCGCGCCGCCGCGAGCTGCTCCTTCAGCTCCTCGATGCGCTTGCCGCGCTCCTTCCACTCCGTGAAGAAGCGCTCTGCGGTGTCCGGTACCTCCTGGGGGGAGACGTCGAAGGTGTCGGCGGTCGCGTCGAGGTAGTCCTCCTGGCGCTGGACGTGCTCGAGCGCCGCGACGCCGGCCGCGAACGTGATTCGCTCGACGCCGTCCTGGATGCGCTCGGTGTTCAGGATCTTGATCGTCCCGATGTCGCCCGTGCGCGTCACGTGCGTCCCCGCACACGCCTGGACGTCCTCCGCGACGTGGATGAGCCGGATGTTCTCGCCCGGCGGGATGCCGCCCTGATAGAGGTCGAAGCCGTGCTCGGCCTCCGCCTCGTGGCGATGAGGCCACTCCTGCTCGACGGCGGTGTTGTCGGTCACGATCTCGTTCGCGACGCGTTCGATGGCCTTCACCTCGTCGCGCGAGATGCGGTCGTAGTGCCGGACGTCGATGCGCGAGGAGTCCGTGCCCTTCTGTGCGCCCGCCTGCCGGACGTGCGGGCCGAGCACCTCGCGCGCCGCGTGCCCGATGAGGTGGGTCGCCGTGTGATGCTGCATGAGGCGCTGGCGACGCGACATGTCGATCTGGCCGCGCACGAACTCGCCCTTCCCCGGGTCCTCGTCCGTCCGGTGGAGGACGACGCCGTCGCGCATCTGGACGTCCGAGACCTGCACCGTCTTGTCGTCCGTCGAGAGCGTCCCGTGGTCGGCGGGCTGCCCGCCGCCCTCCGGGTAGAACATCGTCTGGTCGAGCACGACATCGTACTCGGGGTCGCCGTCCTCGCTCTCGCGCTCGAAGACATCGAGGACGACCGCCTCGAACTCCGCGCGGTACTGGTCGTCGTAGTAGAGCTCCTCCGTGTCCGGGAGCTCCGAGAGGCGCTCGTCGGTCTCCTCGGACTCCTCGAACGCCGCCCCGGAGTCGTGGCGCGAGGCGACGAGCGAGTAGAAGTCGTCCGGCTCGTCCACCGTCGCGCCCACGTCTTCGGCGATCTCCCGAACCATGTCGGGCTGGATGCCGTGGCTGTCGTAAAACTCCACGAGCTCGCTCGTCGGGATGGGCTCGCCTTTCTCCGCGTACTCCTCGGCGAGCTGGCGGACGCGCCGGCCGCCGCGCTCGAGCGTGCGCTCGTACTTCGCGGACTCCGAGCGCACGATGTCGCGGATGGTCTCGCGGTTCTCGTAGCCGAGGCGCTCGGCCTGCCGGTCCACGAGGTCCTCGAGGTCGACGTCCGCGTCGATGTCGTCGATGAGGCGCGCCGTCCGCCGGAGCACCATCCGCGCGAGGTAGCCCGTCCCGACGTTCGACGGGACGATGCCGTCGCCGAACATGTAGGCGAGGGTGCGGACGTGGTCGGCGATGGCGTAGATGTTCTCCAAGGGCCGCATCAGCTCGTGGAGGCGCTCGGTCTCCACGTCGAGCTTGTCCGCGATGTTGTCGCGGGCCGCGTCCATGTCCTCCACCTCGTCGATGTCGAGGTGGCCCGCGAGCTTCGCCGCGCGGTGGATGAGTTCCTCCTCCGCCTCGGTGTGGTCGATGCCCGCCGCGTCCTTCAGATAGGCGATGGCGTCCGGGTACACCGCCTCGTAGACCGTGGGCGTCCCCTGCGAGACCCACGTCCAGCGCTCGAGGCCGTAGCCCGTGTCGACGATGTACGTGTCCATCGGCGAGTACGTGTTCCCGTCCTTCATCTCGTACTCCCCGTCGGGGTCCTGCTCCATCGACATGAAGACGAGCGTCGCGAGCTCCGCGCCCTTGTAGAGCACCTCGAAGGCCGGCCCGGCGTTCCCGCCACCCACCCACGGGTCCTCGATGTAGGTGATGTCCTCGGGGTCCGCGCCCATGTCGGCGAAGAACTCGTCGCAGTAGGCGACCGTCTCGTCCTTCCAGTAGACCTCGCCCTCGTAGGCGTACTCGCGCTCGGCGTCCTCGCGCGTGTTGAAGGCGTGGTGCGCCATCATCTCGAACGCCATCGTGTGCCGCCCGGTCTTCCCGACGTTGTCGATGTCCTGCATGCGGATGCAGGGCTGGCTGATGGTGAGGGGGTTGGCGGGCGGCGGCGTCTCGCCGGAGGTGACGAGCGGCTGGAAGTCGTAGATGGAGGCCTGCGTCAGCAGGACGTCGTCGCGCCAGCGGTTCGCCGCGACCGGATAGGGGTCGATGCGCTCGTGGTCGTGCGCCTCGAAGAAGGAGAGGAAGCGCTCGCGCATCTCCACCAGCGAGTACTCCTCGTCGAAGCCGGGGTCGTCGATGAAGCCGTAGTCCTCACACGGCGGCTCGCCGCACGTCTCCCGCTCCGGGTCCCGCGTCCAGAAGTGCGCACCGCACTCCGTACACTCCCCACGCCGGAAGCCCTCCTCCTCGAAATAGTCGAGGCGGTACTCCGCTTCGAGGTCGCTCATTGCCTCTTTCTGGCCGACCGAACGGCAAAACGTTTCCGCACTCCGCCCTTCTCGCGACGCTCGTCGCCGCGCCCGGCTTTATCGGGCCGCCCCGCGTAGCCGGGCGTATGGACCGCAGGCGCCTCCTCGCGGGCGTCGCGTTCGGCGCGCTCGTGATGCTCGCGTCGTTCGCGCTCGCCTTCGGGCCGCTGAACCCCTGCACGAACGCCGCGACGTTCGAGGTGCCGCGGATGGACGCGGGCGTCGCGCACGACGGGAGCGCCGCCGTCGTCACCTACGAGGGGTCGGCGACGCTCACCGGAACGTCGACCGTCTCCCTCGCCGTCACCGTCGGCGCGACCGGGAGCGGGGGCGAGCGAACGGTGCTGTGGGCGGCGGCGAACGGGTCGGGACAGGCGGCGCTCCCCCTGCGGATGGGCGCCGAAACGCGGGTGGACGGGGTGGCGGCGGGCGAGACGGTGACGGTGGTGTGGACGGGCTACGAGGTCGCGCCGGCCTACTGTCCGCCCGAGCGCGGCGACGGCCCGCTGACGCGCGTCGTCGCCGAGCGCACCGTCGGGGCGTGAGGCGCGCTCGCGCCCGTCCGCGCGGACCCGCCCACCGGTCGGCCCCGCCGAGGCCCCCGCTCTTTTCCTCCGCGCGCGCCTCGACACGCGTATGGCGAGAATGATCGACGGGGAGTGGCGCTACGACGTCGAGCAGATACAGAGCGACGAGACGGGGGAGTTCGAGCGGGACACGACGTCCTTCCGGGACTGGATCGCGGGGACGCGACGCGGTCCCGACGACGTCGTCGAGGACGGCCCCGAACCCGAGGCGGGCCGCTATCACCTCTACGTCTCCTACGCCTGCCCGTGGGCGCACCGCACGCTCCTCACGCGCGCGTTGAACGGCCTCGAGGACGTCGTCTCCGTGGACGTCGTCGACCCCGTCCGGAAGAACGAGGGCTGGGAGTTCGCCCCCGAGAAGCCCGGCTGCACTACCGAAAGCCAGTACGGATACGACTTCCTCCGGGAGGTCTACGCCGAGGCGGACGAGGACTACACGGGCCGCGTCACGGTGCCCGTCCTCTGGGACAAAGAGGAGGAGACCATCGTGAACAACGAGTCCGAGGAGATCATGCGGATGCTCGACACGGCGTTCGGGGAGTACGCGACGAACGACGTCGACCTCTACCCCGAGGGCTATCGCGAAGACGTCGACGACGTCATCGACGACATCTATCCCGTCATCAACAACGGCGTCTACCGGGCGGGCTTCGCGGAGTCACAGGAGGCCTACGACGACGCCGTCGCCGACCTCTTCGACGCGCTCGATCAGTGGGACGAGACGCTCGCCGACCAGCGCTACGCGGCGGGCGACCGCCTCACGCTCGCGGACGTCGCGATGTTCACCACGCTCTATCGCTTCGACGAGGTCTACCACACGCACTTCAAGTGCAACGAGAAGCGGATCGCCGACTACGAGCACCTCTGGGGCTACCTCCGCGAGCTCTGCCAGCTCCCCGGCGTCGAGCCGACGCTCCACATGGACCACGTGAAGAACCACTACTACCGGAGCCACCCGGACGTCAACCCCTCGAACCTCGTCCCGGTCGGCCCCGACCCGGACTTCTTCGCGCCCCACGGCCGCGACGACCTGCCGGGCGGCCCGCCCACCGACCTCGCGTAGCGCCTCCTCGGCGCGTTCCTCACGGGTCGCTATCGTCGTACGGGCGACCCCCAAGGCGCCCGTACGGACACGCGGGGCCTCCGGTCCCGCATGGCTCCCCGTCGGTCGTTCGCGGCTCCTTCGGGGCCGCGCTATTTCTCGCGTCTCGCTCCGCTCGGTATTCCCGCGGTCCCCGACTGTGCTCGGCTCCGCGTTATTCGGCTTCGAGCGCCACCGACGCGAGGAGCGCTTCGAGTTGCACCTGCTCGTTCGCCCCCTCGGCGATCCGGTAGTCGGCCTCGCCGATGCGGTCCATGAGCCGAACCGCCTGCTGTTCCGCGAGGTCGAACTCCCAGACCGAGCGGTGGAGTTGGTCGATTATGTCGCCGCCCGCGAGGCCGCGCTCCGTGAGGAGGTCGTCGAGCGTCGCGCGCGCCGCGACGAACTCACCGTCGATGGCCTCCGTCACCATCGTCTCGATCTCCTCCGGCCGCGCGGTGCTCGTGATCGCGTACACCGTCTCCTCGGTCACCGCCTCGCCGGTCGCGGCGGCGGCCTGCAGAGCGTTGATGGCGCGGCGCATGTCGCCGTCAGCCGCGTAGACGAGCGCGTCGACGCCGGCCTCGGTGTAGTCGACGCCCTCGGCCTCGGCGACCTCGCGCACGCGCCCCGCGACGGCGTCGTCACCGATGCCGGCGAAGCGGAAGACCGCACACCGCGACTGGATGGGGTCGATGATCTGCGAGGAGTAGTTACAGGAGAGGATGAAGCGGACGTTGTTCGAGAACTGCTCCATCGTCCGGCGGAGTGCGGACTGGGCGTCGCTCGTGAGCGCGTCCGCCTCGTCGAGGAAGATGACGCGGTAGTCGTAGCCGCCGAAGGACGTCCGCGCGAAGTTCTTGATTCGGTCGCGCACGACGTCGATCCCGCGCTCGTCGGAGGCGTTCAGCTCGAGGAAGTTCTCCTCCCAGTCGTCGCCGTAGAGCTCCTTCGCGATCGCGGTCGCCGCCGTCGTCTTCCCCGTCCCTGCCGGGCCGGCGAAGAGGAGGTTCGGGAGGTCGTCCTCGGCGACGTAGCTCTCGAGGCGCGAGACGACGTTCTCGTGGCCGACGATGTCGTCGAGCGAGTCCGGCCGGTACTTCTCAACCCAGATCTCCTGTCGCCCCGCGTCTGCCATAGTGGGGGACAGACGGCCGCGGCCCATAAACACCGCGAGACGGAACGCGGCGCCTCCCAGTGGTCGGTGCCGCGAGCCAGCGGGGGAAGCGAGCGAGCGCGACGGCGGGAGTGGGCGATGCCGCGCCGACGACACGCTGATACGGTCGGCCACCCACGTCTCGGGTATGCGCGTCACCGTCGAAGTCGTCGGCGAGGGCGTCCACGAGTTCGACGTCGAATCGGCGTCCTACGCCGACCTGCTCGAGCGCGTGGACCTGAGCCCGCACGAGGTGTCCGTGATGGTCGACGGCCGGCCCGTCCCGGAGGACCAGCCGGTCGAGACCGACCACGTGACCGTCCTCCGACTCGTGCAGGGCGGGTAGCGTGTCGAGTACCACCGTCGCCGTCCGGCCGGCGAGAGCGAGCGAGCGCGTCGACGTCCTCTCGGTGCTCGACGCGGCGATGCTGGAAACGGACGCCGAGGCGCTCGCGGACCACATCGACGCCGGGAGCGTGCTGGTCGCCGTCACCGGCGAGCGCAGTACGCGCGTCCTCGGCGTCATGGAGGCGCGCGAAACCGAGTCCGGCGCACACATCGAGGGCGTCGCAGTCCGGCGGAAGAGGCGAAATCAGGGCATCGGCACGGCGCTCGTGGAGGCCGCCGCCGAGCGGTGGCGCCCGCTCACGGCCGACTTCGACGCGGCCGTGCGCCCGTTCTACGAGGCGCTGGGGTTCGACGTCGTTGAGGCGGACGACGGCCGCTATCGCGGCTGCCTACACTAGGGGTTCGACGAGGTCGCGACCCGCATCGAGGAGGGCCTCGACGCGCGCCTCGCTCGACGCTTCCGCGTAGACACGCATCTTCGGCTCCGTCCCGCTCGGGCGGACGAGGAGCCACGAGCCGTCCGCGAGGAGGACCTTGAAGCCGTCCGCGTCGTTCACGCGCTCGACGTCGACGCCGGCGACTTCCTCGGGCAGCGAGTCGGCGAGTTCGGCGACGACGGCGGCTTTCCGGTCGTCCGGGCAGTCCACCGAGATCTTCGACTGGCGGACGTCGCCGTGCTCCTCGAGGAGGCGGTCGACGCGGTGGTCGTAGGACTCCTCGGCGGCCGCGGCGGCGGCGAGGAGCGCCATCAGGACGCCGTCCTTCTCGCGGATGTGCCCGCGAACGCTGAAGCCCCCGGACTCCTCGCCCGCCATCAGGGCGTCGCGCTTCCCCATCTCCTCGGCGACCCACTTGAAGCCGACCGCAGTCTCGTAGGCCTCCTCGCCGTGCGCGGCGGCGACGCGGTCGACGAGGAAGCTCGTGGAGACCGTGCGGACCGCCGGCCCGGAGTCATCTTCGAGGAGGTAGTCGTAGGTCGCGGCGAAGAAGAGGTTCTCGTCGAGGAAGCCGCGCTCGGGCGTGACGACGGCGATCCGGTCGGAGTCACCGTCGTTCGCGATACCGAGGTCGGCGTCGTGCTCTTGGACGGCGAGCGCGAGCGCCTGCAGGTTCGCCCGGTCGGGCTCGGGCGGGGTGCCGCCGAAGTCGGGGTCGCGCTCGCAGCGGTGGCGCTCGACGCTCGCGCCCGCGGCTTCGAGGAGGCGGTCGGTGACGTCGCGCCCGCTCCCGTGCATCGCGTCGTAGACGACGTCGAGACCGTCGAGGTCGGCGCCCACGAGGTCCATCGCGTGCTCGGCGTGGGGCGTCCGGAAGTCGACCTCGCGTATCTCGCCGCGCTCGACGTCGGGGTCGGCCTCGGGCGGCCGGAGGTTCGCCTCGATGGCTTCGGTGACGTGCGGGAGGGCGGGCGCGCCGTCGTCGGGGATGAACTTCACGCCGTTGTACTCCGGGGGGTTGTGCGACGCCGTGACGACGAGCGCGCCGGCGAGGTCGCGCTCGACGATGCCGTAGGCGACGAGCGGCGTCGGGAGGTCGCGCTCGGGCAGGAGGACGTCGTGGCCGTTCGCCGCGAGGACGTCCGCGATCTCCTCCGCGAACTCCCGCGAGGTCGCGCGGGCGTCGTAGCCGACCGCGACCGGGTCGCCCCCGTGGTCGACCGTCGCGAGGTAGTCGGCCGTCGCTTGCGCCACCGCACGCACTCGCGGCGTCGTGAACACGTCGAGCGTCGCGCGCCAGCCGTCGGTGCCGAACGCGATTACGTCGTCCATACCCCCACCTCCCGACGCCGGCGGCAAAACGACTGCGGTCAGGCCGACTTCTCGTCACGAACGCATCGGAAGAAAGGATGTCGGGGCCGCGACGGCCGCAGCCGACTCGGAGAAGCGGGTTCGGACGCGGTGTTACTCGTCGTCCTCGGTCGAGGTCGACTCTTGGGCCCGCTCGCCCCGATAGATGTCCGCGCCGTCCTGAACGACCTTCTCCGCGAGCACCGCGCACTTGACGCGCATCGGCGTCACGTCGACGCCGAGGAGGTCGAGGACGTCCTGGCGGTCGAGGTCGTCGATCTCGTCGAGCGTCATCCCCGGCAGCTCCTGCGAGAGGAGGCTCGCGGACGCCTGACTGATCGCGCAGCCGTCACCGTGGAACGCCACGCGCTCGACCGTCTCGCCGTCATCGGCGAGTTCGACGTCGAACTCGATTTCGTCCCCGCAGGAGGGGTTGAACCCCTCGTGGCTGAACGTCGGGTCCTCGAGTTCCCCGTGGTTTCGGGGGTTGCGGTAGTGGTCGAGGATCTGCTGTCGGTACATGTCCGAACCCATGCTCATGATGGCTACGTGTACGGACGTATCGCGGAAAAGCGTTCCGTCGCCGGCGTTCCCGGCCGTCCTCGTCGGTCGGTCGCGCTACTCGCGAGGGCACCACGCGGTCGGAGGCGCGTCCACCCGGCGCCTCGTCTGCTCACGGCTCCACCGTTCGCGCTGTCCGCGGTTCCTCGCGTCGCTCGGAACCGCGTCGACTCGCGGGTCGCCGCCGCTCCCCGCTCGCTCTATTCGAGCCCCCTCGCTTCGTTCGGCGTCTCGTCGACCGCCGTGTTTTACCGCCCTCCCGTCCCACGGCGAACCATGAGCCACCGGGACCGCCTCGCGCGGACGCTCCTCGACGAGTCGTGGGCGTACGGCTACACGCTCACCATCTGGGGCGCGGGCGCGTTCCTCATCGCCGAATACGGCGTCCCGAGCCACCTCGACGTCGTCGGCTACGTCGGGGGCTCGCTCCTCGGGTTCGCCGCGCTCACGTGGTACAGTTTCGGCGGCCTGCTCGTCGGCGTCGAGCGCGACAGCCGCGACGTCCGCTCCCCCGTCGAGATGGTCCACCTCTTCGCGACGTTCTGCAACCTCGTCGGCGCGCTCCTCACCATTCAGGTCGCCCACGCCCTCGGCGTCTCCGAGAGGGCTACCTTCGTCGCCGTCGGCGTCGGCGCCACCGTCGGCTACAGCCTCCTCCTGCTCGTCGAGGAAGTCGTCGGCGAGCGCTACCGGCCCGGGGACGCGGCGCGGGACGGCGGCGAATGACGAGGCGGGATGCGACGACGGCTTTTGATCGAGCTTTTGCCAGGGCGCGAAGCGCCCGCAGTGGTTCGAGAGAGCGAAGCTCTCTCGTCATCCCGCGAGACGCGGAGCGTCTCGCTTACGACAAACGGTCGTCAGTCGAAGATGTCGATGGCGCCCTCGACGCCCTCGATGAGGGTGTCGACCTCCGCGCGGGTGTTGTAGAGGTAGAAGGACGCGCGGATGCTCGCGGGGACGCCCAGCGTGTCGTGGAGGGGTTGGGTACAGTGGTCACCGGCCCGAACCGCGACGCCGTAGTCGTTCAGGATGCTGGAGAGGTCGTGCGCGTGGATGCCCTCGACGTTGAACGCGACGAGGCCGCCGCGCCGATCAGCCGGCGGGCCGTAGATTTCGACGCCGTCGAGCGCCGAGAGCTCCTCGTAGGCGTACTCGGTGACGTACTCCTCGTGGGCGCGGATGTTCTCGAGGCCGACCTCCTCAACGTAGTCGGCGGCCTCCGCGAACGCGATGCCCTCCGAGATGCTGGGCGTGCCCGCCTCGAACTTCCACGGGAGGTCGTTCCACGTCGCGTCGTCGTAGGTGACCTTCTTGATCATCTCCCCGCCGTAGAGGTAGGGATCCATCGACTCGAGGAGGTGGTTCTTCCCGTAGAGCGCGCCGATGCCCGTCGGGCCCGCCATCTTGTGCCCGCTGAAGGCGTAGAAGTCCGCGTCGATGGCCTCGACGTCGACCGGGCGGTTCGGGACGGCCTGCGCGCCGTCGACGAAGATCAGCGCGTCCTGCTCGTGGGCCATGTCGGCGAGTTCGGAGACGGGGTTGACGGTGCCGAGGACGTTCGAGGCGTGCACGACGGAGACCATCGCCGTGTCCTCGTCGATGAGGTCGCCCGCCGCGTCCATGTCGAGCGTCCCGTCCTCGGTGATGGGGATGTACTCGACGGTCGCGCCCGTCTTCTTCGCGATCTGCTGCCACGTGACGAGCGAGGCGTGGTGCTCCATCTGCGTGAGGACGACCGTGTCGCCCTCGCCGAGCTCGTTCAGCCCCCACGCGTACGCCACGAGGTTGAACGACTCCGTCGTGTTCTTCGTGAAGACGAGTTCCTCGCGCCCGCCGGAGGCGCCGACGAACGCCGCGATGCGGTCGTGGGCCTCCTCGTAGGCGATAGAGGCCTCCTGACTCAGCTGGTGGATGCCCCGGTGGACGTTCGAGTTGTACTCGTAGTAGTACTCCGTGATCGAGTCGACGACGCGTTTGGGCGTCTGCGTCGTCGCGGCGTTGTCGAAGTAGACGAGCGGCGTCCCCTCCGCGACCTCGCGCTCCAGAATCGGGAAGTCCGCTCGGAGCGCCTCGACGTCGAGCGGGCTCTGTTCCTGCGTCCCCATATTGTGCTGGAGTAGGGGGTCGGCACGTTTGGTAGCTTCGGAACGGGCGGCTCGTTGCCGTCGTCGCGGACGGCCCGGCCCGGCGTCAGAGACGCATGTACTGGGCGTGCGGGACGCCCCCAAGGTCGAGGACGTTCGCCTCCTCGACGTAGCCCGCCTCAATTGCCGCCGCGACCGCCGTGTCGCCGACGAGGTTCGCGACCGTCGCCCGACCGAGGCTCTCGACGAGGGCGTCGGGGTCCGTCTCCGCCTCGGCGTCGCCGTAGAAGTCGGCTTCGACGGTGATCGAGACCGTGCCGTTGTCGTAGGTGTCGCCGACGATGTCCGAGTCCGCGGCGGCGACGAGCACGCCACGGTCGGTGCGGCGCTCGGTGAGGCGGACGCTCATCCCTGATCGACGAGGCGCTCCTCCTGCTGGCTCCGGATCTCCTCGGCGTGCTCGACGACGTCCGTCGCCTCCTCCTCGCGGCCGAGTTCGTCGAGCGCGCGCGCCTTCTCCTCGAAGACGTCCGCCTGCTTGAAGCCGAGGCGGATCGCGTTGTTCAGCGCGTCGAGCGCCGGCTCGTGGCGGCCCTGCTCGTTCTCCATGAATCCGAGGTTGTACCAGCCGTGCGGGAGGCGCTTGTCCTTGCGGACGGCCTCCTCGGCGTGGTGGTAGGCGTCCTCGGTCTCGCCGAACTCCCAGAGGGCGTACGCGAGGTTCGTCTCCGCCTCGGCGGCGAACGGGCCGTCCTCATCGAGGAAGAGGGCTTCCTCGTGGGCGCTCGCCGCCGCGTCCCACTCCTCGAGTTCCGCGTGGGCGACGCCCTGGTTCACCCGCGCCTCCTGCTCGTCGGTGTCGTTGGCGGCGTAGCGGGCGGCGCGCTCGAAGGCGTCGACGGCCTCCTCGTAGCGCTTGATGCCCATGTAGCTCAGGCCGACGTCGATGAGCGCGTCGGAGTCCACCTCGTCGCCGGCGATGTTCGCGTCGTCGAGCAGGTCGACGAGCACGTGGTCGTCCACGGGGTCGACATCCGTCGGATCCACCTCGAGCTCGGGCGGGTCGATGTCGAAGCCCTCGTAGGGCTCCTCGAAGCCCTGCCCCTCGGAGAACTGGTGGCCGTCGCCCTCGCGGGGCTCGCGGTCAGTCATGCCCACGGATATGTGGCCCGCGTGGTTAAGGGCTACGCCGTCCGTTCTCGGAGTATGCGGCTGTTCGTCAGCGTCGACCTCCCCGAGTCGCTCGTCGACCCGGTCCGCGACCTCCAGTCGGCGTTCGCGGACGCGGACGGCCTCGACCCCGTCGACCCCGCGAACGCGCACGTGACGCTGAAGTTCCTCGGCGATCTCACCGACGAGGAGTACGAGGACGCCGTCGCCGCGCTCGAACGCGGCGTCGAGGCCGCCGGCGTCGGGCCGTTCGAGGCCTCCTTCGAGGGGCTCGGCGTCTTCCCGAGCATGGAGTACATCTCGGTCGTGTGGCTCGGCGTCGGCGCGGGCGCCGACCACCTCACGGCGCTCCACGACGCGTTCGAACGCGAGTACGCCGCGCTCGGCGTCGAGCCCGACGACCACGAGTTCACGCCCCACGTCACGCTCGGTCGGTTGAGACACGCCGGCGGAAAAGGACGCGTCCGAGAGGTCGTTCGGGAGCGCACGCCCGACGTCGGAGCGATGCGCGTCGGCGAAGTCCGCCTGACGGAGAGCACGCTCACCCACGACGGCCCCGAGTACGAGACGCGCGAACGCGTCCCGCTCCGCTGATGGTTACTCGTCCTCGGGTTCGCCGAGGTTGCCCTCGCGCCAGTTCTCCAGCGTCTCCTCGAGGGCGGACGCGCACGATTCGACGTCCGTCATCGTCAGGCCGTCCGTCGTGATGAAGACGCCCTCCCGGTCGGTCGTGACGCGGAGGAGGTAGCCGTTCTCGAACGCGCGGATCGTGTACTGGTAGTCGCCGAGCTCGCTCGCGCCGTAGGTATCCTGAGTGAGCTGGAAGGACTGCCACTCCGCGCCGATGAACGAGGAGAGGTCGGCGTCGCGCTCGAGGTCCGAGCGGAGGTAGACCTGCTCGAAGTCGGTGCGCGTGAAGTACGTCACCGAGCGGAGGCTATCGCCCACCGCCGTTCGGGCGATGATACGCAGGCGTTCGCGGGCTTCGTCCGAGAGCATGTCGTGCCCCAGTTCCGCGTCTTCGTTGGCCATACGTGGCGTGTTCGCGCACAGGCCCTTAATTGAATTGGGGGCGGCCGGCGAGCGCAGACCGCCTCATCGGCGCTCACCGGGCCAGAAGAACAACGTTTTAAGCGCGGCGGGTAAACGTTCGTACCACTATGGGCAAGAAGTCCAAGGGCAAGAAGAAGCGGCTGGCGAAGCTGGAGCGCCAGAACAGCCGCGTCCCGGCCTGGGTCATGATGAAGACGGACCGCGAAGTCCAGCGAAACCCGAAGCGCCGCAACTGGCGGCGTAGCGACACGGACGAGTAACGATGAGCGCAAGCGACTTCGAGGAGCGCATCGTCACCGTTCCGCTCCGGGACCTCAACGCCGTACCGAAGCACGAGCGCGCCGGCAAAGCCGCGACGCTCGTCCGCGAGCACCTCGCGAAGCACTTCGCGGTCGACACCGAGGAAGTCCGCCTCGACCCCTCCATCAACGAAGCCATCTGGTCGCGTTCGAACAAGAACCCGCCGAGCAAGCTTCGCGTCCGCGCCGCGCGCTTCGAGGAAGAGGGCGAGACCGTCGTCGAAGCCGAGCACGCGAGCGAATAACCGCCTTGCTTCGCGCTGCGTTCTCCGGATCGCCGTACGTCGGTGTGTTCGCCCGTGCGACCGATAGCTGCGTCCTCGTCCGCCGCGACCTCGACGACCCGCTCGTCGAGGACGTCGCGGACGAACTCGAAGTCCCGGCCGTCCGCACGACGGTCGGCGGCTCCAGTACCGTCGGCGCGCTCGCCGCCGGAAACTCGAACGGCCTGCTCGTCAGCAGTCGCGTCCGCGACCGTGAGCGCGAGCGCATCGCCGACGCCACCGAGCTCGACGTCGGAACGCTCCCCGGGCGCGTCAACGCCGCCGGCAACGTCGTGCTCGCGAACGACACGGGTGCGTACGTCCACCCCGACCTCTCGCGGACGGCCGTCGAGGCCGTCACGGACACCCTCGACGTGCCCGTGACGCGCGGGAGGATCGCGGACGTCGAAACCGTCGGCACGGCCGCCGTCGCGACGAACGACGGGGTGCTCTGTCACCCGAAGACGACCGACGACGACCTCGACCGCCTCGAGGACGCCCTCGGCGTGCCGGCAGACATCGGCACCATCAACTACGGCGCGCCGCTCGTCGGCTCCGGACTCGTCGCGAACACCCACGGCTACGTCGTCGGCGAGGACACCACCGGACCGGAACTCGGCCGCATCGAGGACGCCCTCGGATACATCTGAGCCCTTCTTCTCCGGGCGTTCCAGCCGAATCCTAAGATACTTCCCGCTCGCGCCCCCGATTCCACCCATGAGTCTTGGAGGCGGCGGTGGCGGTCGACAGCAGCTACAGGAACTCTCCCAGCAGATTCAGGCTCTCGAAGAGGAGAAAGAAGAGCTCGAAGCCGAGATCGAAAGCCTGCAGGCCGAGCAGCAGGAGATCGACGAGGCCATCGAGGCGCTGGACACCATCGAGACGGGGTCGACAGTGCAGGTGCCCGTCGGCGGCGGCGCGTACCTCCGCGCGGAAGTGCAGGACATCGACGAGGTCATCGTCGGTCTCGGCGCCGACTACGCGGCCGAGCGCACCCGGGAGGGCGCCGTCGAGAGCCTCGAGACGAAGCAGGACCAGATCGACGACCAGATCGACGACCTGCAGGACGAGGTCGTCGAGGTCGAGCAGGAGAGCACGCAGCTCGAACAGCAGGCCCAGCAGGCCCAGCAACAGATGATGCAGCAGCAGATGCAGCAGCAGGGCCAGCAGGGCGACGGCGAGTAAGCCCCGATGTTCGACGGGTTGAAGGAGAAGCTCGGTCGGTTCCGCGAGGACGCCGAAGAGGTCGCCGAGGAGAAGGCCGAGGAAGTCGAGGAGCCGGAATCGACCGACGAGTCAGACGCATACCCAGCGGACTCCGAGGGGTCGGAACCCGTCGACGCGGACGACGAGCGCGACGACGCGGCGGAACCCGAACCGGAGGCGGCCGTGGCAGAGGCGGAGACACCTGAGTCGGACGGGACCGCCGACGGCGCGTCCGCCGCGTCCGAGACGGCCGACTCCGAGGGCGTCGAGGCCGACGAAGCCGAGCCCGAACCCGCCGAAACCGACGCCGACACAGCGGAGGCCGACGCCGACGCGGCGGAAGCCGGCGCGGAGGGCGACGAGCCCGAGGAGGCCGAATCCTCGGGCCGCTTCGGCCTCGCGCGCAAGGCGAAGTCCGCCGTTCGCGGGCGCGTCGTCATCGAGGAAGAGGACCTTGAGGACCCGCTCTGGGAGCTCGAGATGGCGCTCCTCGAGAGCGACGTCGAGATGAGCGTCGCGGAAGCCATCCTCGACCAGATCCGCGAGGACCTCGTCGGCCAGGAGCGCAAGTTCACCGAGTCGACGGGAGACCTCGTCGACGAGGCGCTTCGCGACGCGCTCCTCTCCGTCATCGGCGTCGGGCAGTTCGACTTCGACGAGCGCGTTGCCGAGGCCGACAAGCCGCTCGTCATCGTCTTCACCGGCATCAACGGCGTCGGGAAGACGACGAGCATCGCGAAGCTCTCCAACTACCTCGAGGAGCGCGGCTTCTCCTCGGTCATCGCGAACGGCGACACCTATCGCGCCGGCGCGAACGAGCAGGTGCGCGAGCACGCCGAGACCCTCGACACGAAGCTCATCGCGCACGAGCAGGGCGGCGATCCCGCCGCCGTCATCTACGACGCCGTCGAGTACGCCGAAGCGAACGACATCGACGTCGTCCTCGGCGACACCGCCGGCCGCCTCCACACCTCCTCGGACCTGATGGAGCAACTCGCGAAGATCGACCGCGTCGTCGGCCCCGACATGACGCTCTTCGTCGACGAAGCGGTCGCCGGGCAGGACGCCGTCAATCGCGCGCGCGAGTTCGACGACGCCGCCGAAATCGACGGTGCCATCCTCACGAAGGCGGACGCCGACTCGCAGGGCGGCGCCGCCATCTCCGTCGCGTACGTCACCGGGAAGCCCATCCTCTTCCTCGGCACCGGGCAGGGCTACGACGACCTCGAGCGCTTCGACCCGGACGCGCTCGTCGACGACCTCCTCGGCGTCGACGAGGAGTAGGGCGCGCCACCGAGCGAGTCCGCTTCGCCGAGTGCGTGCTACAGGTCTTCTGCTGGCGTCTCCGCCGCGACCAACACGAGTCGGCGGCGGCCACGCCGGTCGTACGCGCGGACGTCCGCGACGTCCCACGGCGGGACGGCGACGAGCAGGCGTGCCGCCAAGTCGTCGCCGAGCGCCGGGTCCGGATCACCCATCGGGTGTGCGAGGAAGCGTCCCTTCGTCTGCCCCGAGGGGGTCGCGAGGTCCACGCCGAACACCGCGTCGAGCGCCCGCCCCGCGTCCGGGAAGTAGAAGTCGGAGAAGACGGCGGCGTCGGCGGGCACCTCAGCGAGCGGCGTTCCGGTGCCGTCGCTCGCGTCGAGTGCGGACGGCGCGCTCGTCGCGAGCGCCACGGAGAGCGCGCGCGGTTCGGCGTCCGCCGCGAGCGCGCAGAGCGTCTCGACGAGCGCGTGCGTCGCGTAGACCGGCGCGCGCTCTCCGGTGTCGTCGCTCACGCTAGATGGCGTCCTCCGGGTCGTTGTTCTCGCGGACGCGCCCGACCTCCGACCGGTAGCGCTCGCGCGTCGCCTCGTCCGCGACGGGCGTGAGCTTCGCGGGGTCGACGTCGCGGGCGGCCGTCGGGTCGGGCGCGTTCAGCGACTGCTGTTTCTCGAAGTGGTGCTCGCCGTCCGGCGTCGCGTACTCGACGGTGAGCATCCCCTTGTCCGTGTACTCGCGGCCGACGAACCAGACGCGAACGGCATCGTCCTCGCTCATACGCACGGGTTGGACGCGGGGGCGTTTGGCTCTTGGGAGACGGTCGACGGCGAGCGCGGCGTTCAAACGGCCGCGTCGACTACTCGTGAGTGATGGACGCGGACGCGGTACGCGACGCCGCCGGCGAACTCCCCGCAGAGCCCGGCGTCTACCAGTTTCAGCGCGACGGCACGACGCTCTACGTCGGGAAGGCCGTCGACTTGCGCGCGCGCGTTCGCTCGTACGCCGACGCGCGGAGCGCGCGCATCGCGCGGATGGTCGAGCGCGCCGATGCGCTCGACTTCGCGGTGACCGACACCGAAACGCAGGCGCTCCTCCTCGAGGCGAACCTCATCAAGCGCCACCAGCCGAAGTACAACGTCCGCCTGAAGGACGACAAGTCCTACCCGCTCGTCCAGCTCACCGACCACGCGTTCCCGCGCATCGAGGTGACGCGCGACCCCGACGAGGGCGCGACGGCGTACGGCCCCTACACGGACGTTGGGCGCGTCGAAACCGTCGTGAAGGCGATCCGGGAGACGTACGGCCTCCGGGGGTGCTCCGAGCACAAGTTCGAGGGGCGCGCGCGGCCGTGCCTCGACCACGACATCGGCCTCTGCTCTGCGCCCTGCACGGACGAGATAGCGCGCGAGGCGTATCGAGAGGACGTCGAGTCCGCGAAACGCTTCTTCGAGGGCGAAACCGGCGTGCTCGCCGACCCGATCGAGCGCGAGATGGAGGACGCCGCCCAGGCGCAGGCGTTCGAGCGGGCCGCGAACCTCCGGGACCGACTCGACGCCGTCCGCGCGTTCCACGGCGGGGGCGGCGCGGCGGTCGCCGGTGGCGGGACCGAGCGTGACGTCGACGTCCTCGGCGTCGCCGTCGAGGGCGACACCGCCACCGTCGCGCGCCTCCACAGCGAGGGCGGCCAGCTCGTCGAGCGCGACCAGCACACCCTCACCGCACCCGAGGGCGAGGACCGCGTCGCCACCGTCCTCGCCGCGTTCGTCCCGCAGTACTACGCCGAACGCCGCCTCCCCGACGCCCTCCTGCTCCCCGAGGACCCCGGTGATCCGGACGTCGCCGACTGGCTCGAAACCGAGGGCGTCGCCGTCCGCGTCCCCGGCACCGGCCGCGAAGCCCGCCTCGTCGACCTTGCGCTGAAGAACGCTCACCGGCGCGCCGGCGGCCGCGACGAGCTCGGCGCGCTCCGCGACGCGCTCGGCTTGGAGCGGCGCCCCGAGCGCATCGAGGGCGTCGACGTCAGTCACGCGCAGGGGAAAGCCGTCGTCGGCAGCGACGTCACCTTCGTCGACGGCAGCGCCGAGAAGGCCGATTATCGACGCAAGAAGCTCGGCGAGGAGAACGACGACTACGCGAACATGTATCGGCTCGTCCGGTGGCGCGCGGAGCGCGCCGTCGACGGCCGCGACGACCGCCCCGACCCCGACCTCCTCCTCGTCGACGGCGGGCGCGGCCAACTCGACGCCGCGCTCGACGCCCGCGACGACGTCGGCTGGGAAGTACCCACAGTCGCGCTCGCGAAACGCGAGGAAACCGTGGTGACGCCCGACGCCACGTACGACTGGGACGACGACGCGCCCCAGCTCCACCTCCTCCAGCGCGTCCGCGACGAAGCCCACCGCTTCGCCGTCCAATACCACCAGCGCCTCCGGGACACCGTCGATACCGCACTCGACGACGTCGACGGTATCGGACCCACCACCCGCAAACGCCTCCTCCGGCGCTTCGGGAGCGTCGAGGGCGTCCGCGCCGCCAGCGTCGACGAACTCCGCGACGTCGACGGCGTCGGGCCCGCGCTCGCCGAGCGCATCGAGCGGCGTCTCTGAGAACCACGACACGGGGAAACCGCTAAGGGCCGCGGCCCGAACTAGACGCGTATGTCAACGGGGAGCAGCGCCGGCCGGTTCTTCCGCACGCTCGGGCGAGCGAGCGCGCGCGTCCGCTGGCGCCATCTCCTCGGCGCCGCGCTCGCCGTCGTCGCCCTCCTCCTTGCGGCCGCCATCGGCTGGGTCGCCGCCGCCGTCGTCCTCGCCCTCCTCGTCGTCGCGTCTCTCGCGATCGACAGCGTCGAAATCGTCCAAGCCTACGAACGCCGCCCCTACACCGTCCTCGGCAGGTACGACGGTACTCTCGGCCCCGGCATCAACCTCGTCCTCCCGCTCGTCACCGAGACGCACGTCTTCGACACGCGCACCCAGATGATCGAAGTCCCCACGCAGGAAGCCATCACGCAGGACAACTCGCCCGTCCGCGCGTCCGCCGTCGTCTACCTGCGCGTCGTCGACGCCGAGAAGACCTTCCTCGAAGTCGAGGCCTACCGACAGGCCGTCGCCTATCTCGCGCAGACCTCGCTACGCGCCGTCATCGGCGACATGGAACTCGACGACACGCTCAGCCGCCGCGAGGAGATGAACGACCGCATCCACGACCAGCTCGGCGACACCGTCGCCGAGTGGGGCGTCGACGTCGAAGCCGTCGAAGTCAAAGCCGTCATGCCGAGCGACGGCGTCGTCGCCGCGATGGAGCGCCAGACCGCCGCCGAACGCCACCGGCGCGCCATGATCCTCGAAGCACAGGGCGCGAGACAGGCCGCCATCGAACGCGCCGTCGGCGACAAACAGGCCGCGGTGCTCCGCTCCGAAGGTCGCAAGCGCGCCAGCGTCCTCGAAGCCCAGGGCGACGCCACAGCCACCGTCCTCCGCGCGCGCGCCGCCGAGGCGATGGGCGAACGGGCCATCATCGAGCGCGGCTTCGAGGCCATCGAACGCGTCGGCCGAGGCGCGGCCACCACGTACGTCGTCCCACAGGAACTCACCTCGCTCGTCGGCCGCTACGGCCGCCACCTCTCGGGTGACGAATCCGGAAACGGCCTCGACTCACTCGGCGTCGACCTCGCCTACCTCGACTTCGAGGACGTCGTCGAAACCCCCGCCGACGCCGACGGGGTCGAAATCGAGATCGACTGACTACCAGTCCGACCCCGGTTCGGGCTCCACGACGTCTGCGTCCGCCACGTCGTCGAGGTCGTACTCCTCCCGGAGCGACGCGATCCGGTCACGGATGTCCGCCGCCAACTCGAACTCGAGGTTCGATGCCGCCTCCGCCATCCGGTCCTCCAACTCATCGATCCGCTCGGCCGCCGCGTCCGCGTCCGCGAGTCCCTCCGAGGAGACGTCCGACGTCTCCGTCTTCGCCCCCGGCAGGTTCGCCTCCGAAACCGCCTTCTCGATGGTCTTCGGCTCCGCGTCGTGTTCCTCGTTGAACTCGCGCTGGATACGGCGCCGACGGCGCGTCTCCGCGATCGCTTCCTCCATCGCCTCCGTCGTCTCGTCCGCGTAGAGGACCGCCGTCCCGTTCACGTTCCGCGCCGCGCGCCCCATCGTCTGAATCAGGCTCGTCCGCGACCGCAAGAACCCCTGCTGGTCCGCGTCCAGAATCGCGACCAGCGACACCTCCGGGATGTCGAGGCCCTCGCGCAGGAGGTTGATGCCGACCAACACGTCGAACTCGCCCAATCGGAGGCCGCGAACGAGCTCGTGGCGCTCCAGCGTGTCCGTCTCGTCGTGCATGTACTCGACCGCCACCCCCGCCTCCTCAAGGTACTCCGTGAGGTCCTCCGCCATCCGCTTCGTCAGCGTCGTCACCAGCGTCCGCTCGTCGCGCTCCGCGCGCTCGCGAATACGCGCGAGCAGGTCGTCTATCTGCCCGTCCGCCGGCGACACCTCCACCGCCGGGTCCACGAGATGCGTCGGCCGAACGACCTGCTCCACCACCTGCCCCGAGACCTCGCGCTCGTACTCCGCCGGCGTCGCCGACACGTAGAGCGTCCGGTCCGTCTTCTCCTCGAACTCGTCGAAGGACAACGGCCGGTTCGCGTACGCCGTCGGCAACCGGAAGCCGTTCTCCACCAAACTCTCCTTGCGCGCCTTATCGCCCGCCAGCTGCCCGCGGATCTGCGGGACCGTCCGATGCGACTCGTCGATGACCGTCAGGAAGTCGTCCGGGAAGTAATCCAAGAGCGTGTAGGGCGCATCGCCCATCTCGCGGTCCGAGAAATAGAGCGTGTAGTTCTCGATCCCCGAGCAGTAGCCCGCCTCCTGAAGCATCTCCAAGTCGAACGTCGTGCGCTCCTCGATACGCTGCGCCGCCACCAAATCGCCCTCACGCTCGAAGTGACTGACGCGCTCCTCCATGTCCGCCTCGATCCGCTCCATCGCCGACGCCAATCGGTCCTCCGGAATCGAGTAGTGCTCCGCCGGGTGGAAGAGCACCGCCGGCTCCTCCGACACCACCTCCCCCTCCAGCGGGTCGAGCTTCGTCAGCCGGTCCACCTCGTCGCCCCAGAACTCCACGCGGACCGCGTACCGGCCGTACATCGGGAATATCTCCACCGTGTCGCCGCGCACCCGGAACGTCCCCTGCGTGAAGTCCACGTCGTTGCGCTCGTAGTTCAGGTCCACGAGCCGCGAGAGCAGTTCGTCGCGTTCGATCGACTCCCCGCGCTCCACCGAGAGCGACATATCCACGTAGTTCGACGGATCGCCGAGCCCGTAGATCGCCGACACCGACGCCACCACGATCACGTCATCGCGCGTCAACAGCGACCGCGTCGCCGAATGGCGCAACCGGTCGATCTCCTCGTTCACCGACGCGTCCTTATCGATGTACGTGTCCGTCTGCTCGACGTACGCCTCCGGCTGATAGTAGTCGTAGTACGAAACGAAATACTCCACCGCGTTCTCCGGAAAGAGGTTCTTCAGCTCCTCGTAGAGCTGCGCCGCGAGCGTCTTGTTGTGTGCGATCACCAGCGTCGGCTCCTGCACCTCCTCGATCACCCACGACACCGTGTTCGTCTTCCCCGACCCCGTCACGCCCAACAGCGTCTGCGCGTCCATCCCAGCCTCGAAGCCCGACGCCAGCGCCTCGATCGCCTCAGGCTGATCGCCGGCCGGATCGAACGGCGCGTCCACGCGGAACTCCCGCTCTACGTCCGGACGGTCAGGTTGGAGCGGACCGGTATCACTCATCACCGGAACCTAGCGCCATGGCTACGTAAGTTGCGTGCCGTCCGTAACAGGCGCAACGCCTGACGGCCTGCGAAACGTTTTCCCCGCCGCTGGCGAACTACCGAATATGGCACTCGAAAACCTACAGGAAGCCAGCGAAACCCTCGAACAGGCCGCCGCCGACGCCGAAGACGACGAGATTCGAGAGCGTATCACCACACAGGCCGAGCAGCTCGGCAAACTCGCCGACCGCGAACGCGGCCCCGATCACGGCCGACTCGCACGACACATGCACGCCCTCCAAGATCTCGTCGACGACACCGACGGCGAGCTCGCCGCACAGATCGACGACGCGCTCGCGAACGTTCGAGCCTACCGCGAAACCGTCAGCGGCGTCTAACGACAGCGCCGCCGCTCAATAGAGAACGATTATAGGAAGCCAAGGGCCGGATTTGAACCGGCGGTGGGCGGCTCTGCAGGCCGCTGCGTTAGGCCGGACTCTGCCACCTTGGCGCAGTTTTTCGTAGCGGACTCGCGCGCTTAAGCGTAGCGGTCCGTACCGCTCGGAGGAATGCAAACCACCCCCGAACGACACAGCTGTCGCTCGAGGGTAGTAAAGTCGAAA